>CAYGMX010000432.1:0-2896 GCA_964351055.1 uncultured Loktanella sp.
CATCGCCCCCCGCGATGGCTGGCCGAACCAAAAGGCGGTTGCCATGGCCAGCGGTGCCGGGCGTTTGCTTGACGAGGCGCTTATCTTTGACGACACCGCCGCCGCTGTTGCTGATTGCGATTATGTCTATGCAACGACCGCGCGACCGCGCGGCTTGACGAAACTGGTGCTGACACCGGAATCTGCAATGCAGGATGCCCGTGACCGGATTGCTGCTGGCGGAAAAGTCGCGGTGCTTTTCGGGCCCGAGCGCGCGGGCATGGAAAACGAGGATATCGCGCGGGCAAATGCAATTATTTCCGTACCGGTGAACCCTGATTTTCCATCGCTGAACCTTGCCCAATGCGTTTTGTTGACAGGCTACGAATGGCGGCGCGGGTCGGTGCCGACAGGGGCTTCCCGCGTCGATGCCGTGGGTGACTGGGCCGAACAGATCGAGATCGAGAAGCTGGGCGACCATTTTGAAGAGCGGTTGGAAGCAGCAGGGTTCTTCTTTCCCGAACACAAGGCCGCCAACATGAAGCTGAACCTGCGCAACCTTTGGTCGCGGATGCCGATGACGCGGGCCGATGTGCAGATGCTGCACGGGATCATGCGCCAGATGGTGCGCTGGAAAGAGCGCGGTTAGATGCGGGTAGGGTGGATCTTGATCCACCCTACCTGTGGCACCCTGCCGCTTGCAGCCGCCGCTTTGCAGGCATAGGTTTCGCCCAATACCAAGCGGAGACCGAAATGGCCCAAAAACGCAGCATATTTCAAGAGGTGGGCGATGCTCCCAAGCACGTCGCGGCACCCGGTGGCATCAACAAGGCCGGACAGGGCGCACGTGCCCTGATCAGGGGGTGGCTGATGGCGTTGTTTGGCCTTGTCGTGGTCATGATCGTCGTCGGTGGTCTGACCCGTCTGACCGACAGCGGCCTGTCGATCACCGAATGGAAGCCCGTCACCGGTGCAATGCCGCCCATGTCAGAGGCCGCTTGGGCGGAAGAATTCGACAAATACCGTGCGATCCCGGAATACCAGTTGCAGAACCGCGGCATGTCACTGGCTGAATTCAAGGTCATCTACTGGTGGGAATGGGGCCATCGTCAGTTGGGCCGCGTCATTGGCCTTGTCTGGGCTGCTGGCTTTGTCTTTTTTGCAGCAACCCGTAAAATTCCGGCAGGCTGGACGCCGAAGCTTTTGTTCATCGGGGCCTTGGGCGGGCTACAGGGTGCGATTGGCTGGTGGATGGTGTCGTCTGGCCTGCGCGAGGGAATGCTGGATGTCGCCTCTTACCGCCTTGCCACCCATCTTGGGCTGGCCTTTGTGATCTTTGGTTTTATCGCGTGGTACATCTATCAATTGGGCCGCAGTCAGGCGGATTTGTTGCAGGCACGCCGCAACGGCGATGTGGGCCTTGCACGCCTTGGGACTATCCTTGTGGGCTTTGCCTTTTTGCAGATTCTTCTGGGGGCGCTGGTCGCGGGAATTGATGCGGGCCGCGCCTTTCCCGTCTGGCCACTTATGGCCGGTGGATTTTTGCCGCCCGAGCCATTGTCGCTCAGCCCGGTCTGGCGCAATTTCTTTGAAGATGCGGGCCTTGTGCAGTTCATGCACCGGATGACCGGCTATCTGCTGTTTGCCTTTATTCTTTTTGTCTGGCTGCGCGCCCGCCGGTCCGCGAACGGGCATACGCGCGCTGCATTCAACGCGATCATGGCGGTCATGCTGGTGCAGGTCGTTCTGGGCATTGTGACGGTGATCTATTCCGCACCATGGCAACTGGCGATCCTGCACCAATTGGTTGCTGTCATCTTGTGGGCCCTGATCCTGCAGGGCCGCTTTCTTTCCCGCTATCCCCGTCCGCAAACCATCCGAGGTGTCTGATGTCAGCCTATGACGCATTGATGCAATTCCAACGCGAGACAGAGGCGCTTGGGCAGATCGCGGGCCGTCTGGGCTGGGATCAGGAAACGATGATGCCAGCCGCCGCCACCCCGCAACGCGCCGAAGAGCATGGCGCGATGGCCAATATCCTGCATGCCCGCCGGATTGATCCGCGCGTGGGCGACTGGCTGGCAAAGGCCGAACCCGTAAACGAGGTTGCCGCGGCCAATTTGCGCCACATCCGGCGCAGTTTTGAACGCACCGCCAAGGTCCCCGCTGCACTTGCGGCCGAACTGGCGCGCACCACGTCACTCGCGCACCGCGTCTGGGCACGCGCACGCGCAGAGGAGGATGTCGCCGCGTTCTTGCCTATGCTGCAAAAGGTCGTTGACCTGCGCCGCGAGGAAGCAGCGGCCATTGCCGGCAATGCCGATCCTTACGATGCGCTGCTGGATGACTATGAACCCGGCGCGACAGGTGCCAGCCTTGGTGCGATGTTCGCAGCCCTGCGCCCGCGTCTGGTGGCCTTGCGCGCGGCCATTCTGGAGCAACCCGCACCTGCGGCACTGACCGATACATTTGACGAGGCAGCGCAACTGGCCCTTTCTGAAAAGCTTGCACTGGCTTTCGGCTATCAGCTTGACAACGGACGGATCGACAAGGCGGTGCATCCGTTTTCTTCTGGGTCCGGTCTGGACGTGCGGATCACGACCCGCACGAACCCTACCGATCCGTTCAACTGCTTTTATTCGACCATCCACGAGGTCGGGCATGCCGCCTATGAGCAAGGGATTGATCCTGCCCATCTGCTGACCCCGCTGGGCGCAGGCGTGTCCATGGGCGTGCATGAAAGCCAGAGCCGGATCTACGAAAACCAGCTTGGCCGCAGCCGCGCCTTTACCGGCTGGCTTTATGGCCAGATGCGCGACAGTTTTGGCGATTTCGGGATCGCGGATGAAGAAGCATTCTATGCCACGGTCAACCGCGTCAGTGACGGGTTCATCCGCACCGAAGCCGATGAAGTGCA
>CAYGMX010000433.1:0-2894 GCA_964351055.1 uncultured Loktanella sp.
GTTGTAGGTGCCGACGATGATTTCTTCGAGAGACTTGCCCTCCCACTCTGTGCCCGCGATCGCCGCGTTGCCGTTGGTGACATAGGCGTTGTGATGCAGGTCATGGTGGAATTCGAGCGTTTCCGCAGACATGCCTTTGGCGGCAAGCGCGTCATGTGCATAAGGAAGGTCAGGAAGTGAAAAAGCCATATCGGGTATCTTTCTGTATTTAGGAAAGGGATGGGTAGTACATGTCATATGGACAGCGAAGGTCAAGGGCGCGTGACACCTCCGGCGTGTCGAATTACCCGCTCAAACCACGAACGCGGGCGCGGCGGCTGTCACAACACCAGACCATCCAAGGCCTGCCTTGACGACAGGATAGAACGGCTTTGGGGCAACGGCATTGATCAAAATCAGTCTCGCTATCCGATAGGGACGCAGAGTTCTTGATATAATGTGTGACGACTTTATACCGTTGGTATCAAAATCGGCATGAAAGGGAAAGATGCCCACGCCTTACACAGATCAGGCCTATGCGGTCGATATCGCTTTTGTAACGCCGGGGCAGTCGCTGTCTGTGGTGTCGATCACGCTGCAGGACACGGATGATGACGGCCGGATCGAGGTTGGTGAAACCATAAACGGCTTTACGATCCAGGCTGTCTATCGGGGCGACACGGTAACAGTTGACGGCACGGTCATTAGGGGCGTCACCTTTATCACGACCGGCGGCCCGTTCTTTACTCCAAATGACGGCAGTGTGCTTGTTGACGGGACAGCCCAAGCGACAACGATCGTCTTTCAATCGACCTTCATGCCCGTCGATACGCTTGGCCCGCCATGCTTTGTACGCGGCACACTGATCCTTACACCTCAGGGGCTGGTGCCCGTCGAAACGCTCAAGGCGGGCGATCTGGTCATCACGCGCGACAGCGGCGCGCAAATGCTGACATGGGTGGGTGCCGCGCGGACCCACGGGCATGACCAGTTTGCGCCGGTCCGGATCGAGGCAGGTGTTCTTGGCAACGATCTCGCACTCGAGGTGTCGCAACAGCACCGGATGCTGCTGACCTCGGCCGAGATCGAGCTGAATTTTGGAACCTCCGAAGTACTGGTTGCGGCCAAACACCTTGCCGGAAACCCCGGCATTGCTATCGCCTCTCGCGCGTGGGTGGATTACGTGCATATCATGTTCTCCCGCCACGAAATCGTCTGTGCCAATGGCACATGGTCCGAAAGCTTCTTTTACGGCGATCAGGAACTATCGGGGCTGGAAACTGCAGCACACGCCGAACTGGAGAGCATTTTCAAGGATGACCTGCAGATGGCCGCGCGGTTTGCGCAAACCTCGCGGTACTGCTTGAAGGGCTATGAAGCAAAAGCCATCGCATCGCTGGGCAGTGTTGCGCCACGGCCCTAAGCCTTGTGCCCCGCCTGCCGTCAAGGACAAGCGCCAGCCGGACCTGCCACAATTACCCGACAGCGGTGAAGCGTCAGAAATGCCCGACTTCGCCCGCTTTCGCCGATGCCGCCAAAAGATCAAAAGCATACCCTGCGACTGACCGAAAACAGATCACTTCAAAGGTATCCTGATCGCGCATCCAGAACGCTGCGGCCACCTGCCCCAACCGCGTCCGCCGGAAATCGCCGGGCTTGAAGCTGTCAGGGTGCAGATCGGCAGGGGCTAGTTTCGCAATAACCTCGCGGCAGAAACTGCCTTCAACCAAAATTAACGCACGCGCATCCGACACATTCTCGGCCAGATAATGTGTGCCCTGCAACGCTTTGTCGATCAGGGCGATGGCGCGTGGCACGTCGGCATAGGGCACCAGAACAAGCAATTCGTCCGGCGACATCCAGCACAGGCCTTTTTCACCCACGCAATTGGCCTGCCCCTGTCCGGGGAAATCAACGCCGGCCACACCGGTGCAGACTGCATGCAGTTTCTTGTCACCCAGATTGCCGCGCAGGACGATCATGCCGCGCAGTCCTGCTTCGCGGACCGTCACCTCTCCGGGGGCAAGTTTGCCTTGCAGTGCGCTGACAGCATTAGACATTCTGCTTCTCCCCCTCTTTGTCATAAAACACCGGATCAACGATCTTTGCGCGTACCGTGGTGCCATCGACCTTGTTGAATTCCAGCACTTCGCCCATCCGGTCCGGCCCTTTGTGGACCAGTCCCATGGCGATGCCCTTTTCCAACGTCGGTGAATAATAAGTCGAGGTCACGCGGCCCTGGGTATTGCGCTGGCCGTTGTCGTTCTCGCCCGCAGCAATCGCATAGGCCCCATCGGGCAACACGGAACCATCCTCGGTTTCCAGCCCGACCAGTTTCCAGCGGTTGGGATCGGCCATATGAGACCGCTCATGCGCGCGCTTGCCCAGGTAGTCCTCTTTTTTCTTCGAAAGCGCCCATTGCAGGTTCAGATCCTGCGGGATCACGGTGCCGTCGGTTTCATCCCCGATCATGATAAAGCCCTTCTCGGCCCGCATGATGTGCAAGGCTTCGGTGCCGTAAGGCATGACCCCGAATTCCTCACCCGCCGCCATCAGCGCCTCCCAGAAGGCGCGGCCTTGGCCTGCGGGGACAGCGATTTCGTAGGAGAGTTCGCCCGAAAACGAAATCCGGAACACCCGTGCATCGAATTCACCGATCTTGCCGCTCGCCCATTGCATAAACGGCAGAGCCTCGGCGGAAACATCCATGCCGCCCATTTTGCGCAGCAGTTTACGGGCTTTGGGGCCGACAACGGCGATCTGGGCATATTGTTCTGTCACATTGGCGACGTAGACCTTCCAGTCCCACCATTCGCATTGCAGCCAGTCTTCCATATGGGCGTGGATACGTTCCGCCCCGCCGGTGGTGGTGTGGCAAAGCCATGTATCATCCGCCATGCGGACCACAACACCGT
>CAYGMX010000434.1:0-2893 GCA_964351055.1 uncultured Loktanella sp.
GCAGGCCACCTGCCGTGGTCCACTGGCAGCGAAATGGAACACCAACCCCGATCATCAGGTGCAAGGAGTAGCTTAATTTATGCCGGATACCGTCCAGCAATTGGGGAGTGGCTCACTTTCTGCCACCCCTCGTTGCCTTTTGAAAGCGACAGGTCAGCTGCGCCGCTTCAGCCTCGCTTCGGTATTGTCAATCACTGAGGCAAGGATGTTTCGCTTCTTCATGACTTTCACGGTGTCCTCCATCACTTTGATGGCTCCGGTCTTGTCGCCCGCCTCTTCCATTGCTTCGGAAAGATTACGCAAACAGCCAAAGTACTGGATATGTCCAAAGGTATCCGCTGCCGCGTCAGGGTTTTTCAGCAAGGCCGCAGTTTGGGTCTTGGCCGCCTGACTGACCTTGGCGTTCTCGGCTTTGACCTTCAGATCGGACCGGGAGCCGTCGACGGCCAGAACCTTGAAGTCCCTCAGCTTTGGTGACGAAAGAGCGACCTCGGCATGCTTGACGGCGGGGTTGTCCTTGCACGTCTCGGTTACCGTTCTCAAGACAGCTCCGGCCGTTTCCATCTGCGGCGCGCCGCCAAAGGACAGCACCCGCCCGACATCCTCAGTGAAGTAGTCGGGGGCAACCGCTTCTTCGCTCTGGGACGCCGGCGCGCCAACATAAAGGCGCAGAACATTCGACACCACGATTTCATCGCCCAAGTCGACCGCTGCCTGTACCTTGTAGAACCCCGGTTCATCGATCAGCCAACCGTCCGTCGACGTGCTTATCATATGCGCACCATAAATGGATTTGCCGGGATCGACCTGCTCGGTCTCTTCCTCGTGGCAATGCGTGATCATCGGGCGCCATGGCTTGGTCAGACCGCCCTCGCGTTGGATGTAGACGTTGATGTGTCGCCCGTCCTTCAGCAACTCGTGATCCACGCTCGCCACTCTGTCGCCGGTATTGGTCAGCTTCAGTTCCATCGTCACCGGCTCAAGGAACCGGTAGGTATTGGTGTCGCGGTTGGGTCTGATGTTCAAAGCCCAATTGCCGGTGTGGCTCAACGCGTCCGGCTGTTCAAAGCCATGGTTCACGAACCAGTTCGAGTTGCCCATCTGCACGAACCTGCGCGGGGCGTGACGCATGAAGACCAGCTCGTCATCCGTAAACCGGAACTGGAAATCACCGAAGAACGCAGATTGGCCCCCCGAAACGCGGAACGGATAATTCATGTAACTGCGTGCTTCGGGCGCGTTGGCCAGCGGAATCCATGGATCACCCGGGGCCTGCGGTGCACCCAGCGCCTTTTGCCAGGAGTGTGCGAGGTTGAAAGCGTGGCCCATTTCGTGAATTGCCGTCCAGAATTGCATCCGGTTGCGCCATGCGGCCGCGTTTGGATCACCCGAAGGCACGTCTTGTATAAACGAGTCGGTGAAGATCGCCGTGCCTTGGCGGTGCTGTGTACCGATATCATCGAACATCACACCTCCAAGACTGCGCCCGCTATCGTGACGCGCCGCATAGAGAACCCACATCGCCCATTGTGGACGATTGGCAAAGCGCGACCAGTAGGCCACCATCGCATTGTGCATCTCAGCGTCGGACCACGTCCCATTGGCACCAGCACCCGCAGTCGGAATAGTCGCGCTTGCCGGTGACCGGGTCGCGTCGAACCCTGCGCGTTGGTACACCGTTTCAAGGCTCAGTGTTTCATTTGGCAGAGCAGCGGGCCGCGTGGGGTGCGATCCTGTGTCATAGGACGTCACGATGCTGCCTGCGTTCGACACCCGGTCCACCTCGAATTCCACGGGATCGAAATAGCGGGACTCGAAAGCCAGGCTGTACGTGCGTGGGGTGATGCCGCCGCCTGACAACTGCAATGAATAGCTGCTGTAGTTGAAGCCGCTTGAGCGGGATGCCTTGAACGTGACTGTTGTACCCGGAATGAGCGCTGCATTCCCGTCCCTGTATGTGATCGAGGCCGTCACCGTGCGCCGGTTGAAGCCCGAGCAAACGTCCGACGTCACCTCTGCGATGGCGTGTGCCGTAGACCTGGGAAACAAGCGGTTCACTTCGATAGAAATGCGCTGTTGCGGGTAGAACCGATCGACATCGACGCGCACGGTGATACGCAACAGATTGATCGGAAGGATCGGACCGGGCGCAGGCCGCGGAACGATGGGCCGCGATGGCAACCGAGGAGAAATCGGGACCGGCGCCGGCCTTGTGACAGGGGTGTATCGGTATCGTCCGCTTACGGCGCTGCAAAACTGTGGGATCGGTATCGGGCTCGGTTGCGGAAACGGTCGGGGTAAAGGCGCTGGAAGAGGTCTTGGAAGCGGACCCAAAGGGTTTGGGGTCAATGCCTCACGGTCTTCGTCCTCGGCCTCGCTATCTTCGGAAATCGTTCCCGCAATATAGTCGGGGTGCTCTTCATCCGGAAGGGTGATCGCCTCTTGGGACGTATCCATGTTCTCGGATGTGTTTGGTGTATCAGCCATAGCGCGCTCCAATTCTTTGTAATTTCAAAAAATCGTCGGCGATAACGCGGTGCCTACAGGTAGCCCGGTCTCAAATCTGTCTTGCGTGTGAGCAAGACTCCATCTTTCAGGGCAAACGTCACAAACGGGTGCGATGCGTCAACGTCGAGATGTACTGAGGTCTTCGGTCTGGTAATATTGACGACCACCTCCCCTCCATCTGGCAGGTCGAGCATCTCAATATGAGCCAGACCTGTTTGAAATTTCGTGCGTGCGGAAAACTCGGCAACGATCCTACCTTCAACGAGTATCGAGACCTCTTCTCCGCTGAAGCCTTCGGTAAAGTGCAGTTCTATTTGCATTTTTTCGGCTGTTCCTCAGCCGTAGCGGTTCTAAAAAGGGGTGCCTGTGTCGATTGTAATGAACA
>CAYGMX010000435.1:0-2882 GCA_964351055.1 uncultured Loktanella sp.
TGCACGCAGACGAAATGCCGGGCGTGCTGGTTGCGGATCATCTGACAGAAATGCTGGACCAAGCCCAAGCGCAAGGACTGATCGCAGGCGAGATATGGCTTGTGCCGGTCGCCAATCCTATCGGTCTGGACCAATGGATTGCGCATAAGCCCCAAGGCCGGCAGGAACTGGCGGCCATGGCGAATTTCAACAGGGGCTTTCCTGACCTTGCGGCACTGGCAGGCGATGATTTGGAAACGGGGCTCACTGGATCGGAAACAGAGAACCTTGGCGTGATCCGCAATGCTTTTGCGCGGGCCTTGGCTGATTTGCCCCGCAAAAATGCGATTGCAGACCTGCAACTGGCCCTGATGACATGGTCGCACGACGCCGATTATGTCCTTGATCTGCATTGCGACCATCAGGCGATACTACACTTTTATACATCACCTGCACGCCCTGCGGACACGGCGCTGCTCAGCCGGGCCACGGGCGCAAAGCTGGTGCTGGAGCAGGAAGTCTCCGGCGGCAATGCCTTTGACGAGGCCCATACCGCACCATGGGCCAGCCTGCGGCGGCGTTTCGGTCAGCGTTTTCCCATTCCTGCTGGCTGCTTTTCGACCACGCTGGAATATCGTGGCCAGAACGACGTGAGCGATGGCGTGGCCGCCGAGGATGCCGCTGGGCTGATGGCCTTTCTGGGTGCGATCGGGGCCGTCAAGGATCAAGCGCAGCCTGCCTTTGATGAGGCGCCTGTGTTACCGCTGGGCGGCGCTGGCGAAATGTTTGCGCCCCATGGCGGTGTTGTGCTCTGGCGGGCCGCGCCGGGCGCTTGGGTCACCAAAGGCGATATCATCGCCGAAGTGCTTGATCCGGTCTCGCGCGCGCGCGCGCCGGTCGCGGCCATCACGACCGGTTTGTTGTTTCGTATCGAACTCTGGCCTGCGTGCCTGCGCGGACAGAGCCTTGCCCATATCGCCGGAGAAGACATCCTGCGGGACGGTCACCTGTTAACGGACTAATAACCAACAAAGGAGGATTGCAATGACGACGACACGACTATCTATCTTGGCTGGCAGTTGGCTGGCTCTGGCCTGCGCGTTTGCGGCGCCGGCATTTGCGCAAGACGACACGCTTGATCGGGGGATCGGGTCGGAATGGTCGTCAATGGATCCGCATGTGAACTTTGACGCCGCCGCAGGGTCCATCCTCAGCGATGCCTATGAGGGCCTTGTGAATTATAACGGCTACGACATCCTGCCCGGTGCTGCCGAAAGCTGGGAGGTCAGCGAAGACGGTCTGACCTATACATTCAACTTGCGCGAAGGGCTGGTCTGGTCAAACGGTGATCCGCTGGTGGCCCAGGATTATGTGGACGGGCTGATGCGCACGCTGCTGCCCGATACCGGATCAGAGCGCGGCTATTACTTTACTTCGGTTGTGCAAGTCGTGGGCGCCGCTGACATCATCAACGGCGATGCGACAGATGCATCCGGCCTTGGCATGACAGCACCGGATGACCGGACTGTCGTGATCCAGCTGGAAAACCCTGCACCCCATGTCATGAACATTCTGGGCGGGGCCTTTTCGATGCCACCGCTGCACAGCCCCAGCGTTGATGCGGGTGGTGCGGGTGTCTTTGTCGATCCCGCGCGCGTCGTCACCAACGGCGCCTATCTCATCCGCGAGATCGTCCCGCAAAGCCATGTGCTTTTGGAACGCAACCCGCTCTACTGGGACGCGGCCAATGTCTCTATTCCTTTCGTCAAGTATCACGTGACCGAGGACGCCTCGACCGAATTGCTGCGCTATCAGGCGGGTGAATTGGAAGTGACCTATGATATTCCGCTGGCCCAGATGGAAAGCTTGCAAGCCACGGTTCCTGACGAGGTCAAGATCACAGCGGGTGTCGATATTGTCTATTATTCGTTCAACCTGCTGCGCGAGCCGTTTCAGGACATCAACCTGCGTCGTGCGCTGACCATTGCGATCGACCGCGAAACGCTGGAAGGGCGGATTGTACGTTCGGGGGCTACACCCAACTATTCCTTCTCGGGCGGGTTTGACCCCAACTACAACATGCCGGTCTTTGACGAAGCTGCGATGACACAGGAAGAACGTAACGCCTTGGCGCAAGAACTCTATGCCGCCGCAGGCTATGGGCCGGACAACCCTTTGACAATCAACATCCTGCCGACCGTCGCCGAAGAATCCGTGCGCCGCGCGCAGGGGATCGCCTTGATGTGGAAGCAGGTTCTGGGCGTCGATGCGGTGGTCGAACCACAGGAACGCAAGGCATGGCTTGATGCCTTCTATGCCGGCACATGGGACGTCTTTGCCGATAACCTTGTGGGTGATTTCCCGGGGCCAGAGACATTCCTGCCTTACATGCGCCCAAGTGCAGAGGCGGGCTACAACTGGGTCTCGCCTGAATACGAGGCGGCAATGGACGTGGCATCGGCGCAGACCGACCCGCAAGCACGGCTTGATGCGCTGGCCGTTGCGGAAAAGATCCTGCTGGATGACTACATCGTCGCTCCGATCTCGATTATCCCCACACGGCAGATGGTCAGCCCAAGGGTCGGCGGCTGGGTGGAATCGCCAGTGGGCTATCACAACAGCCAATACCTGACGCTGGAATAACAATCGGGACAGGGGCGCGGTCCGCCGCGCCCCGTTTATCGCAGGGATGGTATGCTAAGATTTCTGACCAAACGGGCGGGCGACGGAATACTGACGCTGGCGGCACTTGTGACGCTGACGTTTTTTGTCATGCGGCTTGCTCCCGGCGGGCCGTTTTCCTCCAACCGCAAGATTTCCCCCGATATCTTGGCCAATATCGAGGCGACCTATCATCTGGACGAAAACGGCGAAGCCGTCGTCGAGATCTTCGAACGCCAGGA
>CAYGMX010000436.1:0-2876 GCA_964351055.1 uncultured Loktanella sp.
ACCGGAACTTCAAACCCCGCATCCGCAAAGGCTTGGCAGATCGGCACTGCGACTGACGCGATATAAGGGGACACGATCGCAACGGATTTGACTTCAAGTGCTGCGAGCGCGGCAATGGTTGCCGTCAAGGGGTTGGTTACAGCCTGCGTGGTCGCGTTATCCTGTACCAGCCGCGTCACCTGATCTACGCCGATCAGGGTGGTACCAGAGGTGCAGGCATAGCCGATCACATCAAATCGTGCGGCTGGTGGCAGAAGTGACGCCGCTTGCGGCAGATCAACCGCCATTTGCGCAATGGTTGCGGGGGTCAACGCGGCACCGGACGGAATGCGACTGACGTAAAGTGCTACCTCGGGCGCGGGAAACAACCTGCGGAAATCCTGTTCTATTGTCTCGTCGACTTGCAGCACGATCAAACCCATGGTCGCCGCACTGCCAATCGGCCCAATCAGGGTGTAGGGGACACGCGCCATCAGTCCAGCACCGGCAGGTCTTGCGGGGCGCGCGTTGACAACAGCTCTGGCCCCTGTGCGCGCAGTGCGATGTTTTCTTCGTGGACCATGATTTTATCAGCTGCAATTTGCACCCCGGGTTCAAGCGTAAGAACCATACCTTCGCGTAGCACAGTCGCATCTTTGGGCGTGACCGAAGGCCATTCTGTCAGCGTGACACCCAAACCGTGGCCCAGTCTGCCGCCGCTCGGAGTGGCGCCTGCGGCCCGCAAAGCCCCTGCCAGAATGCCGTGCAGGTCGGCTGCTGTCATCCCTGGCCGCAGCTTTTCCAAGGCGGCATCTGTTGCCGCGAACAGGGCCGCATGGGCCCGCTTTGCAGCGGCATCCGGCGCACCTATGGCGTAATTTCTGTCAAAGTCACAAAAGTAGCCGTCCCGCACGGCACCGGTATCAAGCATCAGGATGTCACCCTTGCCAAGCGGCGCTGCAGTCGCAGGCGAGATGACATCGCCATAACCACCCTGCCCCGCGCCCCCCGCCACATAGCTGACCCAATCGGCGCCTTCCTCCAGCAAGACGATCTGGAAATCACGGAACACCGCGTCGAGCGGGCGACCACTGCGCGCAAATTCGGGGACACGCGCAAAGGCACGGTCGGCAATGCCGCAGGTCGCGCGGATCTTGGCAATCTCGGCCTCGGATTTGATCTCGCGGACACGCTGCACAGTTGTTGTGGCATCAATGATACGCCGTGGAGCGACCAAAGCGCGCAACCGCGCAAAATCCGCCAAGGGCATGCGCAAATGCGTTTCCAACCCCATCGGGATGCCGATCGCACCGTCTGTCGGGACCAGTTGCGCGATGGTATCGGCCAGCAATGTCACCCCGTCATCGAAAGGGTCCGGCGCGTCCCAAGTGCGAATGTCGGTCAACCAGCACTGCCCCATCAGTTCTGCCCCGATTGCGGGGATCACGGCCACAGGATCGCCCGATATCGGCACGACGACAAACCATGGCCTTGCGGGGCTTTCCCAAAACCGTGTCAGAAAGCCTGTTACATAGAAGATGTCCGCAGGTGTCGTCAGCAGCAGTGCTGCGGCTAGGTCTGTCTGCATTGTGGATTGAAGTCGCTTGACCCGACCGCGGTATTCGCCCCGCGGAAAGATCAAGGAGGCCTCAGGCATCCTCGGCGCCTTCGCTCAGGATCGTCATGACCCGCGCGTCTGGCCCCATCCCCGGCAAACCCGCCAACACAGCCGCGATCCCCGCGGCACCGGATGGCGTTGTGGTCAGGCCGTATCGGGCCAAGGTTGTGACGGCCGCTTCAGCCTCTTGTTCGGAAATGGTGACAAACAGGTCTGCGTCACGGGCAAGGCCCGCCAACGCAATCATTGAAGGCGTCTTGCAATCAAGGCGGCCCATGGACGACACAGGGCCTTTGGCCGTCACCAACCGCTGCGCGCGGATGCTTTCGATCAGCGCAGGCGCAAAGGCCGGTTCGACGACGATGATGGTGGGCGCCTCACCCCATACCGCACGGGCATATGCCGCCACCGCAGCCGCCAGCCCGCCAACGCCAGCTTGGAGTACGATGTGGGAGGGCGGTTCTTCGACTTGTGCTGCGGCCTCTGCGGCAAGTTGCAGATAGCCTTCCATCACAAGAGAGGGCAGCTTTGTGTACTTTGGCCAAGAACTATCGGACAGCAGGGTGCCACCCCCCGCTTCTGCAGCGGCAAGGGCTGCATCCATGCTGTCTTCATAGGTATCTCCGGCGCGGACAACCTCGGCACCCGCAGCCCGCAGCCTGTCGGCAAAGGCAGCGGGCACCGTTTCAGCCAGATAGATAATCGCTTTGGCCCCGAACAGCCGCGCACCGGCAGCAGCAGAAAGCCCATGATTGCCAGCACTGGCCGTGATAAAGACCTGTCCCGCAAGCGCGTTTTTCCATGCGCCTTCCTCGACATGGTCTGCAGCTTCACATGCAATGGCATAAGCCGCGCCGAGCGCCTTGAAACTGCCCAGCCCCATGCGGCCCCGTTCATCCTTGACAAGAACTTGGGCGATCCCGACCGCCTTGGCCAAGTCGGGCAAATCACGCAAGGGTGTCGGCGCATGTGCGGGGCATTGCGCGAGAAGATGCGCCACGCGGCCCACATCGGCGGACGGGTAAAGGTCTTGACCGGTCAGGCCCTTGCCACGCAGCGGATTGATCAGGCTGTCCTGCATCCCGCCTTACCCCGGTGACAGTCCCCGCAGGCGTTCCGACCGTCTGCGCAGCAGTTCGACCGTTGTCAGCAGCATGATGGACACGATCACAAGGATCGTTGCTGCGGCCAGAATGGTCGGTGAAATCTGCTCGCGCAGGCCGGTGAACATCTGCCATGGCAGTGTCTGCTGCTGGGCGGAACCGACGAACAGCACCAC
>CAYGMX010000437.1:0-2872 GCA_964351055.1 uncultured Loktanella sp.
CGCTTCCGGCGTCATGGTCGGGCGGCGCACTGTCAGGCTGCGTTCCTCGAGCGTGAGCGATTCCACGATACGGTCGTTTTCGGCCTGCAATTCAGCGGCTTGTTCGGCCAGATCACGGGCAATACGCTGGCCATAGAGCGTTTCGATAAAGACGCGTTCGCTGTCGATAATCAACACCGGCGGTGATGTGGTCTGTGCCAGCGCGGGACACGCCAGCACCAGCCAGAACACAAAGAGCCGCAGGAGTTTCATCAGAAACTCGTCGAGATTGTCACATCAAAGCTGCGTGTCACATCGTTCTCCTGCACATCAAGCGGTTCGGTGAAATTGAACCGCAGTGGGCCGATGGGCGTGGTCCAGAAGATCGACAGGCCCGCCACGGAACGTCCGACGAAATCGTTGTACTCTACAGGCTGACCATAGGTTTCGCCCACATCCCAGACCGACCCGTAATCAACGAATGCACCGCCGGTAATGCCGTATTCGCTGGGCAGTCCAAGCGGGAATTCCGTTTCAAGCCGCAGGACCGAAAACGCATTGCCGCCCAAGGCATCGTCCGTGCCCTCGTCACGCGGCCCAATACCGCCGGGTTCGAAGCCCCGCATCAGGCGGCTTCCCAGAAAAAAGCGGTCGGTGACGCGGCTGTTGCCGTCCTGATAGCTCAGCAGGCCTGCCTCGAGCGTTGCGCGCAGCGTGATCTCTTCGTTCAGGACCTTTGTTTCTGCACCTGCCAATGCCGTTGTCTTGATGAACTGGCTATCACCGAAACCGAACTCCTGACCGAACCGCAGAACAATCCCTGCATTGGGGTTCAGTCCGGTGCGGCGGTTATCAAAGCTGTAGGTATATCCGATGGCATTGGTCCAGATACCGCCCAGATCGCCCTCGTTTTGGATGATGAGGCTGGCATCGCCGGACACATCGGTCAGATCGGTATATTCCAGCGCATAGAAAACCGCCAGTCGCCCTGCCTCGCTGACAGGAAAGCTCACACTGGGGCTCAGGCGCAGGGTCTCTGTGTCATAAAGTGCATTTTCATTGTCGGTGGTGCCATAAGACAGATCAATGGACCCGCGCAGATCGCGACCCAAAAGCTGTGGCTCTGTGAACCCGAAACTGAAGCGGCGGTTTGATTCCGCCGTGGACAGATCAAAATCCAGCCGTTGCCCGCGCCCTTGAAAGTTGCTCTGGCGATAGGATGCCAAAAGCCCAAGGCCGGTATCGGTGTTATAGTTCGCACCGAATGTCAGCGTCCCTGTTGGCCCCTCCTGCACGTCCACATCAATGACGACCTGGCTTGCGGATGATCCCGGGCGGGTATCCACCGAAACACCTTCAAAGAACCCCAGCGCACGAATACGGCGCGCGCTCTCTTCGATCTCGCGCGGGTTCAGCGGGTCCCCTTCGACGACGCGGAACTGGTTGCGGATGACGCGGTCAAGGGTGGTTCCGTTGCCCTCGATATCGATACGCTCGACAAAGACGCGGGGGCCGGAGACCAGCACATATTCTACATTAAGCGTCAGGGCGCGCGGATTACGGGTGATCCGCGGTTCAACCTGCAAGAACCGCACGCCGCGTTGCACGGCAAGCCGTTCGATCCGATTGATGTCGTCGTCAATGGGCACCGGTGAATATGTGGCACCGCCACGCACCCGCACCGCATCTTGATAATCCGCAGCGTCAACGCCGTTGATCTGGCTGGACACCGACACATCGCCAAAAGCAAACCTTTGGCCTTCGCGCAGGTTATAGGTCACCAGATAGGCATCGCGTTCGCGGGTCAGCGCCACATCCACGTTCTGGATCACAAAATCCACATAGCCACGTGACCGGTAGAAATCTGTCAGGACCTCGCGGTCACGCTCTATCCGCTCGGGGGAATAGGTATCACGCCCGACCAAAGCGCGGAAAATGCCCGCTTCTTTCGTTTCCAGAACGCGGCGCAAGCGCCCTTCGGAATAGGTGCGGTTGCCGATGAACGTGATGCGCTCAACTTCGGTAATGGCGGATTCGACCACCTCGAAAACCAGATCAACGCGGTTGTCGGACTGGGGAATGATCCGCGGCGTGACTGTGGCGTTGATCCGGCCCTGACGCGCATAAGCTTCGGAAATCGCTGTGGTGTCAGCCTCGGCCTGCGCCGGCGTAAACACGCGGCGCGGCTGCGATTGCACCAAGGGGAGCAGTTCCGCATCGCGGATGCGTGTGTTTCCTTCGATATTGATCCGGCTGATGGTCGGATATTCGACGACACGGATCAGCAACTGGTTGCCCTGCGGGATCAGATCAACGCTTTCGAACAAGCCAGAGGCCCGAATATTCTGCCCTGCGGTGTTCAAGTCCGCAATCGAAAGGCCCGTGCCGGTTTGCAGCCCTGCAAATATCAGAATGGTGCCGTCCGCGACACGCTGGTTGCCTTCGATCTCGAAGCTGTTGAAAGCGAAACTCTGGGCGTTCGCCGATCCCGTCATCGCGATCAGAACAGACAGAACCAGCCAGATTGACCGCACTGCCACAAAACCTTGCGTCAAAACGCGCCTCACCCGTGTCATCATGTTGATCGCCTGTGCAAACACCTCAGTTGCCATCGGAGTAGCGCCAATGCCGGTAGATGTCAAAACGACAAACGTGTCATTTTGCGAAGTCTCCTGCCCAACGGCCTAGGGACAGAGGATCGTATCGTTCAGGATCGTAAATGACATCAGCGACAGGATCAGCGTGAGGCCGACAAACATGAAAACCTTAACCGCCTGATCGCTGGGCTTGCGGCGCGTCACGGCCTCATAGGCGTAAAACACAAGGTGCCCGCCATCCAGAACCGGAATTGGAAAGAGGTTGATCAGGCCAACAGCCGCCGAAAGCGCACCGA
>CAYGMX010000438.1:0-2854 GCA_964351055.1 uncultured Loktanella sp.
CCCTCGCCATGGCCCCGTTCGCCGAAGAACCATGGCTAGAGGAGAGCTACGGCCAGCAGTTCAGAAACTACAAAAGCCGCGTGCGTCGTTACATCTGACACGCGATGCCAAGATCAATTTTCAATCACGCACTGACGCGCCGTTCCCGAACTGTTAGATAAATGACTGCCAAATCAATCACGGTAAGGACGATCAACATGAACCCGCCGACGGCAAACCACTCGACCACCTGATAAATGACAAACAGGCTCAGCACGATGATGGCGGCATGATAGGCCCAGCGGACACCGGCAAGCAGTGCCGCCACAACGGCGATGTGCAAAAGCCCGTGTGCTGCAAAGTAGGTCGTGTAGAAAGACACATCGGTTGCAGGCGCGCGTCCGGCGATCTGAAGTATTTTCAGGGCTATATAGTCGGTTGGGTTTTCGGCTAACTCGTTGCGTACCAGCCATTGTGCAAAGCTGGGAAGCTTCTGTAACGCTCCAAAATACAAAACCATGGCTGTTGCCAGTTGAATGACCCCAAGCACGCCCTTTGCCGCTATTGTCAAGACAAAGAGCCGATGATTGAGTTGGCGTGCTGGAGTCATCGTCTTAGGCCTTAAAGGACCACATGATGCGAAGCGACATTGCTCTTCCAAAGTGGTTTACAACAGCAAAACCTGCGTGGCCGATGAGGTAGGCCCAGACCAGATTTGCGAGGTTCTTATGAACCAGCATTGCTGCGCCGACCAGCCCACCTGCATCAGGATCGCCGGAGTTTACGAAATAATACAAGGTGCCGCTTGCGGCCATTGCGGTCATCAACAGTAAACCGAGGCCGTGAACGGCCGAGGCCAGCGGGGACGATCCATCTTGAACCGGCAATTTGCGGTGACGCAGCGCAGACAGATGCGCGCGGGCATCCGCCCAAAGTGCTGCCCGATGGTGCGCCGACGTCCAGGGCAGCAGTTCCGCGAGGGGCGTTCCGCGTTTGCGGGCGATGCTGAAAAGCCAGAATCCGAACACCAGGGCAAATGCTGCCAACCCGGCGTATTCGTGAATTTCAAAGGCAGTATTTCCCCCTTTGTCGGGGTTCATGAATTGGCTCGATGCCAGCTGTATGATGATGGCAATGGCAAGCCCACCATGAAGCAGGCGGGTCGCAAGCGCGTGACGGCATGGTTCAGTGGGATGTGAGGATGTTTCGGTCATGTCTGTTGTTCCTGTTTGCGCGATACCTGTGTCCGTGCGGGCCGCCTCCAAGGGCATGTGCCATGTCGCCGGAAAGGATCGCTGAATTGCAGCGACAGGTGGCCCATGACTGGGCCACCTGTTTGACGGGAATGATTATTCCGGCATGACCACGTCCTGCCCTTCGCGTGTCGATGTCATGTAGATCACAAGCCCGATGATCGCCGCCATAAAGATCGCGCTGGTCAGGATCGTGCCCAGACCCATGCCACCATATTCAGCTGGCTGCGACAGCAGATCACCAAAGGATGCGCCAAGGGGGCGGGTAAAGATGTAGGCGATCCAGAAGGCCCAGATACCGTCGAGTTTCATCGTGAAATAGCCAAGCGTGATCGACGCGATGACCATGCCGAACAGGATGCCAGTCGCCATGTAGCCTAGTGCAAAATGTTCCGCGACAAGGTCGCCCGCACCAGTGCCAAGTGCAAAGGTCATCAGGATGGCGAGCCAGTAGAAGGCTTCACGCTTGGTTGTTGTGACCTCGTGGATCGACAAAGTTCTCTCCGACGCATACCAGGCGGCAAACGTCGCACCGAGGGCAATCACGAAGAATGCGGTCACGCTGACCAGAGAGATACCGAAGTTGTCGACCATGTTGTCGGTGATCAAGGTGCCGACGATGCTGACCAGCACAACGGCAAGCCAGTAGGACCATGGCACATAGCGTTCCTGGCCGAATTGCAGAACCAGCGCGCCGATCAGGATGGCCCCCATCAGCAGGGATGTGGCGGTCAACCCGAGGCCGAGGTTCACTGCGAGAAAGTCGGCGGCGGTTTCACCCATCGTCACGGCCATCAGTTTTATCAGCCAGAAATCGACCGTCACGGCGGGGACGCGGTTGGGCGCACCTGTTGCCGCCGTTTCGGTAGGGCGTAAATTTGCGAGAGTTGTCATCGAAATTTTCCTCGAAAAAGGGGATCAGTTGGACATCAGGGCTATGCCCTGTGCGAAAAAGTCGGCGGCGCGGGTGTCATCATCGGCATTGCAGCGTTCTGTGCCTTTGACGCCTAGCTCGTCCACGCTGGCACGATTGGCGTCAGTCAGGGTTGCTCCAGCAAGTGTCGTGCGGAATGTCTCCAGCATGACTTCACAAGGCAGCGTCCGTCCGTTTGCGTCGGTGGTCACAACACCGGAAACCAATGTTGCGGTTCCCGTTGCAACGGCCCCACCCACTGACGGGTCGGCAAGCGCGGATTGAAGGGCCGCAAGTGTCGTCGTGGCCGTCGCCGCATCCGGTGTTCCGGCGCGCAGGGCAGTCAGGGCATCATCAATGGCACCGTCCACGTTGCCCCAATCAGCTGGGCTGAGCGGTTGCATCGCAGGCTGTGCATCATCCCATGCCGTTTCAAGATCCTTGATGCGTGTCTTTGCAGCCGCCAGATCGCCAGTTGCGACAATCGCCTGCACATCTGTGACAATGGTGCCGAACGGCGTCATGTCGCCCAAAGACGGCGCAGCAGTGGCCACGATCGGCGCGGCGGGCGTCAGGACAGAATATCCAGCGCCGAACACAATAACGGGCGCTGCTATCAGGGCCACGCTTAGAAGTAAGTTTCTCATTTTGATCCTCATTGTCCCCGACATCTCTTGTCGGTCAGTTGTTCGGGACGGAGGCCACTGAG
>CAYGMX010000439.1:0-2838 GCA_964351055.1 uncultured Loktanella sp.
GTGTATCTGCGGTATCTGGAAGCGCATGATCTTTCCGTCGACTGGCCCGAGGGCAGCTATCCCGGCGACTATCTGATCGAGGTGGGCGAGGCCCTCAAAGCCAAGGTCGGCGATGCCTATATCGACAAAGGCGAAGCCGAGTGGCTGGACGAAATCCGCACCTTCGCGACCGATGCGATGATGGACCTGATCCGCGCTGATCTGGCGCAGCTTGGCGTCACGATGGACAGTTTCTATTCGGAAAAATCGCTTTACGGCACCGGCTTGATCGAAAAAGCCATTGCTGAACTGGATGCCAAAGGCTTGATTTATCGCGGCGTGCTGGAACCGCCCAAAGGCAAGATGCCCGAAGACTGGGAACCGCGCGAACAGACCTTGTTCAAATCGACGGCCCATGGCGATGATGTAGACCGGCCAGTGAAGAAATCGGATGGGTCGTGGACCTATTTCGCGCCCGATATCGCCTACCACTATGACAAGGTGCAGCGCGGTTATGATGCGTTGATCGACGTTTTCGGGGCCGATCACGGTGGATATGTCAAACGGATGAAGGCCGCGGTTGCTGCTTTGTCCGACGGGCGCGTGCCGCTGGACATCAAGCTGACGCAACTGGTGAAACTGTACCAGGACGGCGAACCTTTCAAAATGTCCAAGCGCGCAGGGACATTCATCACCCTGCGCGACGTGGTCGATCAGGTTGGCGCGAATGTCACCCGTTTCCATATGCTCACCCGCAAGAACGATGCACCGCTGGACTTTGACTTTGCCAAAGTGCTTGAGCAGTCCAAGGACAATCCGGTGTTCTACGTCAACTATGCCTATGCGCGGGTGAACTCGGCTGTGGGCAAGGCGGCTGTCTTTACCGATGTGTCGGACAAGACTTTGGCGGGCGTCGACCTGTCCGGTCTGATCCACGATGCAGAGCTGACCTTGATCAAGAAGCTGGCCGAATGGCCGCGTCTGGTCGAGATTGCGGCAAAGGGTCACGAGCCACACCGGATTGCCTTTTATCTTTACGATCTGGCTTCGGATTTTCATGCGCTCTACCATCAGGGCAGCCTTGATGAGGCGTTGCGCTTTGTCCAAGAGGGTGACTCAGATACCACACAGGCGAAAATTGCCCTGATCCGGGCCGTAGCGATTGTTATTTTGCACGGTTTGGGTATTCTTGGGGTCACACCGGCGGAAGAGATGCGCTAACGCACAGGGCTGCCGGTACGAGCTGAAGAAAACGACCCCGCAAGCCAAAAGGCATGGGGCGCTGTGAGGCAAAATGGCAGTTTACGATGAGGGGTTCGCCCCGTCTGCGGGTCATCCGCGCGTTACCAACCTGATAAATTATGCGGGGGCGGCCATGTCGCTGGCCCTTATCATTGGCGTGGGCTTTTGGGGATACAAGCTCATCATGCGTGATGTGACCGGTATTCCCGTTGTCCGTGCCATGGCAGGAGAAATGCGTGTCCTGCCGGACAATCCCGGTGGCGACGTGGCGCTGCATACCGGATTGGCCGTCAACGAAGTGGCCGCCATGGGCGAAGCGGGCGGCCCCGAGGACCGTTTGGTACTGGCGCCGCGCACTTCTGGGCTGACAGTCGAAGACCTTGCCGCGCAACCGATGGCTGGCGTGGATGAAGTAACGCCCGAAGCTGCCGTAGCACCGCGGCCAACCGCAGAGAGCACGGCACCATCGACGGCCCTGAGCACTGATGAAATTCTGGCCCTTGTCGAACAGGTTGCCGCAGAGGAAACACCCTTGGCACCAGCCGAAGGGGTGCAGGCCATCGCCGCCAGTGTGCCGGGCGTTGCCGTGTCTGTCCGGCCCGCCATAAGGCCGGGCAATCTGCGCATCCCGGCGGCGGCCCCTGCCGCCCCTGCCGCAGATGCAGCAACACCTGCATCAACCGAAGTGGCCGTCACGACCACGACTTTCCCTGCGGGCACAAACCTTGTGCAACTGGGGGCCTTCCAAAGCCCCGCACTTGCGGCCCAAGAATGGGACCGCCTGCAATCCCGTTTCGGCGAACTGATGGCTGACCGCGCGCGGGTTATTCAGGTCAGCAACCAAAGCAGCGCCACATGGTACCGCCTGCGCGCCAGCGGGTTCGAAGACCGCGCCGAAGCCCGCAGGCTTTGTGCAGCCTTGCAAGCCGAAGGTGCAGAGTGCATCGCGGTGGTGGTCAACTAAGTGACGATGAATGCAACGATTTTTGGCCCTGAAGGGTTAGAGATCACACCATGGGAACGCGGTTTTTTCCGCGAAACACAGCCCTTCGGGTTTATCCTCTTTGCCCGCAACATTGCGACGCCTGACCAGTTGCGCCGCCTGACCGGTGCACTGCGTGACGCTGTGGGCCGCAAGGCCCCGATCCTGATTGATCAGGAAGGTGGCAGGGTCCAGAGGATGCGCAGCCCCCATTGGCGCGAATACCTGCCCGCGCTTGACCAGATGGACCGCGCCCGCGACCCGCTCCGCGCGCACTGGATCAGGAACCGCCTGATCGCGGCGGAACTGCATGCGGTCGGTATTGACGTCAACTGCGCGCCTTTGGCTGATATCGCCGAGGAGGCGACGCATCCTTTCCTGCAAAACCGGCTTTACGGGCGCGATGTGGCCTCGGTCGTGGCGGCGGCGCGTGTTTGTGCCGATGCTCATCTGGCGGGCGGTGTCTTGCCTGTGCTCAAACACATCCCCGGCCACGGGCGTGCCACCACCGACAGCCATCTGCGTCTGCCGCAGGTCGATGCACCGCGCGCAGAACTGGACGCACGGGATTTCGCCCCGTTCAAGGCGCTCAATGATCTGCCGATGGGCATGTCGGCCCATATCGTCTTTTCCGC
>CAYGMX010000440.1:0-2835 GCA_964351055.1 uncultured Loktanella sp.
GACATCACACCATTGCCCGCCATAGACGGACCCGTAAAGCCCGCCGCGCGCGGCGATGATATCCCACGCCAAGTTCATGGAAAATGTGCTTTGGGAAATCTCGGTCAAGACCTCGGTACGGATGATTTGAAGCCCCGTATAAACGGCATCGGTCCCGCGGTGCAAACGCCCCTCTGGGTCGCGCCGGAAATCGCCTTTGCCCAGATGGCCAACGACATTTTGCTTTTCCACAACCAGCAAGAGCGCCTCCATCTTGGTTTCCCATGCCTCAAGCAGATGCAGGATCGGATTGGGGCCAAGCCATACCGCATCAGTGTTCATCGTAAGGACAGGCGTGCTGCCCAACAAGGCAAGTGCGTGACGCAGCCCGCCTCCTGTCTCGAGCAACCCATCGGATTCATCTGAAAAATATATATTCCGGTCCTTCAGATGCTCCCTGATCATTTCGCCTTTGTAGTGGAGGTTGATGACCGTGGGGTCTGTCTGCGCCTCTGCGGTCATTTGCAAAGCATGGTCAATCAGCGCCTTGCCACCGACCTCGACCAGCGGTTTTGGCCTGTCTGCGGTCAGTGTCCCCATGCGGGTACCAAGGCCGGCAGCGAACAAAAGGATCGGGAGGCTCATGCGATGCTGTCCTCTTGGCCCGTTGGCGCCGGCACGCTGTCGCGGACCGCTTGGGCAAGATCGGACAAGTCGGGGTGTTGGAGGTCTTGCAGAATATGGCCCCAAACCCGTGGCATGAAGCGCAGATAGCGTGTCTTGCCATAGTCGTTTGCAAGTCTTGCGAAAACACCCATGATCCGCAGGTTGCGCTGGACCCCGAGGCAGGCAAGTGTTGCCCGAAAATGATCACCCATATTTCCATGCGCGGCGAAATGCGCGATGCAATCATCGGCGATGGCTTGCGGCACGTCCCGCCGCGCATCGCGTAAAAGCGAGGCAAGATCGTAGCCGGGCGGCGCAAGGAACGCATCCTGAAAGTCGAGCAGGCCAACCCTGTCTGTTCCCGCTTGGTCCAACCGCCAGATCAGGTTCTCGGCATGAAAATCGCGCAGGGCAAGGCCGGTCGGTTCGGGCGCAAAGCGGGTCAGTGCCTGTTCCATTTCGGCGCAAAGGTCTGCCACCGATGCTTTGGTATAGTGCGTTCCGACAATCCCGATCATGTCGGCCCCCACGGCGGGTGTCATGCGGGGTAAATTCTCGGGGGCTTGGATGTCTTGAAGCCGGAGCAGGACATCTGTTGCTGTCCGGTACAAAACCGGCGCATCGTCAGGGTGGTCCGTCAGCCAGTTCGCAAAATCGCGTTGCCCCAGATCAGAGAGGATCATAAATCCGGCCTGTGGATCATGCGCCAGTATCGCGGGGGGACACAGCCCATTGGCCGCCAGAAGTGTTGCAATCGCTGCAAAGGCCCTTGTGTCCTCACCGTTTTTTGGTGGTGAATCCATAAGGATCACGGTCTGATCCCCCTGAGAAAGGCGCAGGTATCGCCGTGCCGAAGCATCGCCCGCGAGCGTCCTGCGTGTCCAGTGATGCCAAGGGCTATTTGCCAGAAAGGTCTCGATCTGGTTTGCGCGGTCAGACATGCAGACCCCGCAACCGCTTGGCCCACGCAAGTGGTCCGGAGATGGCCACGGAGTGTCCGTGATCCAGCGCGCGAAAGGCAAGTCGCAATGCTGTTTCAGGTGCGGCATCGCCTAATCGGTCGGGCCATTCGATCAGGCAGATCGCGGTTTCGAAGGCTTCTTCCAACCCAAGCTCTAGTGCTTCGTCCGGATGCGTCAGGCGGTAAAGGTCACAGTGCCAGATGTCCGCATCCGCATCTTCGTATGTCTGCACAAGTGTAAATGTCGGAGAGGGCACATCCTCCATCCGGCCAAGGCGCTTGCGGATTACCGCGCGGGCAAATGCAGATTTCCCGGCACCGATGTCCCCGTCCAGCAGAAGCGTGTCACCCGCTTGCAGCAGCGATGCAATTTGGCCCGCAAGTGCGGTGGTGGCGGCTTCATCGGCAAGCGTGAATTCGAAGAAAGAATGGGTCATACCGCCGACACTATGGTCTGGCGTCAGCCCTGCAAGTGGAAATCAGCGTTTTGCCGACCGGATCGCGTGATCTGGCATGGTGAGCTTGCGGATGATCGGTTGAACTTGTGGCGCGATGGCAAAACGGACCATGGTCATGCCGCCTGCGATAGGGTTTACGTGGCACTTGAGCCGCCGTCCGTCATCAAGCAGTGCATCGTCCGACCAAGGTTTGCGGACACCAAGCTGATGGACAAACGCGCGCATTTCGCCCCAGAGCGGGGACGGACTACAGTGTTTCTGCCAGATCGATATCTCTGATTGCAGCTCACGGTGTTCCAGAATCAGGTCGGCGTTTGTTGACCAAAGCCTCCCATAGGCACGATTTGTGCTGACCAGCGTGCCAGCAGCAGAAAAGACAGCGATTGCATCGGGCAGTGTGTCCAGTACCGCTTGCCCTGTTTCGATATCGGACCGGAATCGCCGTGTCAGGGATACTTCGGCGCTGATATCCTCGAACAGGAATGCAAATGCCCCGTCTGGGTGCGGACGCCCTGTGACCCGATATGTCTGCCCGTCAGGCAAAGCCCAATGTTCGCTATAGGTGCCGTTTTTTGCGGCGGTTTCGACGGCTGTAAACTGCTCTCGCCAAGACCCATAGTTCTTTGGCTCCGGTACCATTCGTTGTTCGCGAAGCCGGTCCAGAACCGTATCGATGGAAGGTCTGGCCGCAAGAAAATCGACGGGAAGCCGTGTCAATTCAAGCAAGGCAGGATTGAACATGACCAACTGGCGGTTCTTGTCAAAGATTGC
>CAYGMX010000441.1:0-2810 GCA_964351055.1 uncultured Loktanella sp.
CGTATTCGTCCAGCCCCGGACCGTCATTGAAATCGCCCAGCACGATCAGGTCTTCGCCCGCGTCCAGATGGCGGGTCACGCGTTTGCGCAGCCAGATGCATTGGGCCAGTTGCTTGCGACGGTTCTCGATGGAAATGCGGGTCGCTTCGGCCCCGTTGCGCGCGCCATGCGGGGCCTTGGATTTGGCGTGCACCCCGATCAGCCGCAGAGGTCCCGCAGGCGTGGTGATGGCAACCTCCAGCGGTGGCTTGGACCAGCGGATCGGATCGGGGTGGGCATCGACATCCACATCCATGTTGAACTGGGTGTCAAAGCCGGGAACGGCTTCATCACTCTTGGGGTCATGAACCGCCTGCATGACATCGGGGTCATAAAGCAGCGCAATCTCCTGCTGGGTATCATTGGTGAATCCGGTCACCACCTCGCGGGCACGCAGGCCGAAACGGTCTGCGAAAGTGGCAAGGGCCACGCGGGCATTGCGGCGGGTGCTGGTATCGGGGGCTTCGATGATCATAACCGCATCGGCATCAAGGGCGGCAAAGACCGCACCCAGCCCGGCAGTCTGTTCGGCCTTGGTCACATCCCAGCGGCCGGACCATGTGCCATCGTCGATCAATCTGCCTTTGTCGTCAAAAAGGGCGTCGAACCATTCGACGTTGTAGCTGACGATCCTCACGGGCGTGCGCCCTGAATGTCTTCCCATGCGCGGTTGATCGCAACAAGGCGACGTTCGGCCAGTTTCACCGCTTCCTCAGGTACGCCGCGGGCCAACATCCGGTCAGGGTGGGTTTCACGAACCAGCGCGCGCCATGCAGAGCGGACCTCGTCCATGGGGGCTGCGGGATCAACGCCCAGAACATCATAGGGGTCGCGGTCGGCCTCAGCCACGAACTGCGCTCGGATGGTCCGAAAGCGGCGTTCATCAAAACCGAAGATGGTGGCGACATTTTGCAGGAAATCATCCTCTTTGGGGTGATAGAGCCCGTCAGCCATGGCGATGTGAAACAGCCCTTCCAGCAGATCGTACAGCGGCGCATCATCATCGCCATACATGGCCTTGATACGGCGGGCGTAAAGATCATACCCCGCCACGTCCTGACGGGCGAGGTTGAAGACACGGGCGGCGTTCGCCTCTTCGGCGCGCGGGATCACGAAAACCTCGCGGAACGCGACCACCTCGTCCTTGGTGACGGTGCCGTCAGCCTTGGCCATCTTGGCACCCAGCGCGATCACCGCGATGGCAAAGGCCACAGTGCGGTCGGGTGCCGCGCGCAATTTCTCAAAGACGGCAGACAGGCCCTCGCCCTTGGCGAGCGCGGCGATTGCCTCGGCCATGCGGGTCCAAATCGACATCTATCCGTCCTTCAAAGTCGCTTTTGCATCAAAACCAGATCAATCCAACGGCCAAACTTGAACCCGACTTCGGGCAGTCTTGCAACCTCTTGAAAGCCCATTCTGGCATGAAAGGCGACAGCACCGGGGTTTTCGGCGCTGCATCCCGCGAACATCCTATGCAGGCCTGCGGCCTTGGCATCGGCGCAAAGGGCCGCCAGCAAAGCCCGCCCGCCGCCGCGCCCGTGCCCGTCGCTGTGCAACAGGATGGTGTGTTCGGCGGTAAAGCGGTAGCCCTCACCACCCCGAAACTGGAAATAGCGGGCAAAGCCGAGGACGCGCCCTGCCTCCTCCCAGACAAGACAGGCGCGGGCGGTCAGTTCTGCCACCTCTGCCGCCGATTTTTCGACCGGATTAAAGGTGATCGTTGTCTCGCGGATCGCATGGTTCCAGATCGCGGCTATCTGCGGCGCATCCTGCGGTGTAGCAGGCCGGATCATTCCAGCACACGCGGGCCATGGGGGGTGTCGAAAGTTGCACGCAGGCTGAACGGGCCGGTCTGGAGCGTCACCCGAGGGTCAGCCAAGTCCATCATACCTGCTATCGCTTGCGCCTCTGGATGCGTGACCTCGAACCCGATGAGCCTGCAGCCGCTATCGGGCAAGCGTGTCGCGGGGTGGAGGGTGCCTTCTGCCCATTGGATCAGGGTCGGAAAACCGCCACCATAAGGCAAGCTGCCGTCATCGGGGACAGTGATCTGCCAAGACAGATCGGCTCGGGTCAGCGCGCGCGGCGGCCCTGCGGATGGGGGTGCTATTGCCAGTTCTGCCGCCAGATCATCCGTCCGGCAAATCCAGTTGGCCAGTCGGGGTGGCCCCGTGAAGGCATCCAGCCCGAACCAGCAATGGCCAGCCTCGGGCACCGCCCCCGGTTCCTTTGCAATCACTTCGAAATAAAGCCCGTCCGCCAGCCCCAGTAGCGTGTTATGCGTGCCATAACGCGGATGCTGTCCGCCCTTTTGCAGCGGCACGCCAAGCTGCGCTTCGACCCAAGCGGTCCCTTCCGACAGCGTTTCGCAGGCCACGGCCAGATGATCGAGTACAAGCATGGGGCACCTTTTGATCCGTCATGCTGAGCAAAGCAGTTTTGCGCCGCAAGGTGAAGAGATCATCTTGCAGCTTTGCCCCCTGCTGCGGGCACCGGAGCCTCCGGCGGGGATATTTAGGCTCGAAAGAAACTAGCTGCGTGCCGCGCGGATCAAGCCAAGGATATCGTTGGCGGCTTTGGGGATATTGGTGCCGGGACCAAAGATCGCCTTGACCCCGTTGTCATAAAGGAACTGATAGTCCTGCTGCGGGATCACGCCGCCACAGATCACAAGGATATCCTCGGCCCCGGCATCCTTCAGCGCCTGCACCAGTTGCGGGGCCAGCGTCTTGTGACCGGCGGCCTGGGACGAGATGCCGACCACGTGCACA
>CAYGMX010000442.1:0-2795 GCA_964351055.1 uncultured Loktanella sp.
TCCGCCCTGGCGCGGATCACCCATCGGGCCATCCATGATGCAGCAACCGAAATGTTGGGAGCGGGAACCTTCGGCGCGCTGCAAAGGGGTATCAGCAGCGATATCATCGACGACCTGCTTAATTAAAAAGGCCCGCCGGAACTCCGGCGGGCCTTGGTCAAGCATCCCAACCAACATTTACACGGGGAAGGGACAGTCTGTCGGAATGCTCTTTGCTTGCATCCTATGGTTTAGAACTTGAAGGATGCGCGCAATGTCAGGGTCGTAGCGTCGGCATCGACGCCGGCACTATCGGCCACATCCTCAAACTGGTGCTGCAGGACTTCGCCGCCAAGGATGAACTGATCGCTCATCAGGTATGACAATCCAAGACCGGCAAAGCTGCCGTCGGTGCTACCATCCAGAGTGACGCTTGTCTCAAGCCGCGCAACGCCAGCGGTAAAATATGGCATGAACTGGCCGGCATCATAACCCAGCTTCACTTTCGCACGCGCAACAGAGTCGATATCAAGTGGAGGCGCATCAGCGGAAATGTTTGTAGCGTCATAGTCGAGTTCACCACCCAGAACGAGACTGCCAAAATCATAGTTGTATCCAGCATGCACACCATAGAGCGCGCCGGTTGGATCATCACTATCTGTAATCGTGTCAGAACTCACACGCCCATACCCAAGCTGGCCACCGGCATAAAAGCCTGTCCAGTCTGTGCCGCGCATCACAGGGGCCGGTGCAACCATGACTGGTGCAGGGGCCTCTGTCATCACGGGTTCTGAAAGTCCGCCTGCAGAGGCCATACCGGCAACCAGTGCCAAAGGTGCTGCAAACATGCTCGTGCGAACGATACTCATTGTCGTTTTCATTTTTTTCTCCGTTAATCCGGTTATCGTGTGCGCTACATCTGGTTATCACCGACCAAGGTTCAACGGGTCTTGCCCCGCCCTGCCCCTGATCGGCCAAATCGAGCGGATACGGCCCTTCGCCATAAGCCATTCTTGGCCGACTGCGGCAACGTCACGGTCAAATGAGCGTGATAACGGCGCATTCGGCGGCTTTTAGCGCTGTTTTCAGCTATTTTTTCGCAAGGTCTTGAAAAGGCTCGGACAGTCTACCACCGCGCTGCGGCGCAGCAACGCCTGTGGTTTGCGGGCACGACAAAGGCAATCCGCGTGCAACCCTGACCGCGAGATAGGCAAAAGCCTGCGCTTCGAGCATATCCCCGTCAAGTCCTACGCTTTCGACGGGGTGAACGGGGCAATCCAGCGCGGCCGCCAACCCCGCCATCACTGTGGCGTTGCGCCGCCCGCCGCCTGTCACCAGCACCTGTGACGGCATGGCAGGGCAGAGCGCGACAGCCTGTTTGACGCTTTGCACGACGGCCTGCACCAGCGTGGCGAGTGCATCGGCGTCATCAAGCCCCGCAACAGCCTCAATCAGCGCAACAAAACTGTCCCTGTCCAGCGACTTGGGCGCAGCTTTCCGAAAATAGGGATGGGCCAGAAACGCCGTCACGACCGCCTCGTTCGCAGTCCCTTGGCCAGCCAAAGACCCCTCTGGATCAAAATCCACCCCTCTTCGGGCGCGAATCAGATCATTCATCGGCGCATTCGCAGGGCCGGTGTCAAAGGCGAGCAACGCATCGGGATCAGCGGGGTCACCCGCTTGCGGGTTCACCCAAGTGATATTGCCGACCCCGCCCAGATTGAGGAAAGCAACAGGCGCATCCGCCCCGATCCATTTGGCCAATGCAAAGTGATAGAACGGTGCCAAGGGCGCGCCCTGCCCGCCTGCCGCCACGTCCGCTGTCCTGAAATCCCACGCTACCGGATACCCCAAGGCCTGCGCCAGTACCGCACCGTCGCCGCACTGATGGGTCCCACGCCCGCCCGGATCATGCGCTAAGGTCTGGCCGTGAAACCCCGCCAGATCAACCCTGCCAAACGGTTGCATCGCCGCGATATGGGCGGCTTCGACAAGGTGTTTGGCGGCCGCGACATCGTCGCCATGCCACAGACCGAGTGCAGCGCGCAAGGTGGTCTGCTCTGATTTGGAATAAGGGCGATAGGCCGATGGGCCAAAGGCAGTGATCGTTACACCGTCAGTTTCGATAACAGCCGCATCGATCCCGTCCAGCGACGTGCCCGACATCGTACCCAAGGCCCTTATGACACCCGCTTGCAACATGTACTTTCCCTTGGCTCTGCTCCTGACTATAGAATGCACCGTGATCACGTCAGGAACAAGCATATGACCTACCATCCCAAATCCGAATTCATGAACGTCATGATGGCGCGCGGCTTTCTGGCCGACTGCACGGATTATCAGGGCCTTGACGAGGCGCTGAGCAAGGGGGTCGTGCCTGCCTATATCGGCTATGACGCGACCGCCAAATCGCTGCACGTGGGCCACCTGATGAACATCATGGTCCTGCGCTGGCTGCAAAAATGCGGGCACAAGCCGATCACCCTGATGGGTGGCGGCACCACCAAGGTGGGCGATCCATCTTTTCGCGCCGATGAACGCCCCTTGCTGGATGATGCCGCAATCGCCGACAATATCGCGGGCATGCAAAAGGTTTTTGCGCAATACCTGACCTATGGCGACGGTGCGGAAGACGCGATCATGCTGAATAATGCCGAATGGCTGGACGGGTTGAATTACCTGTCGTTTCTGCGCGACATCGGGCGGCACTTCTCGGTCAACCGGATGCTGTCTTTCGAAAGCGTGAAATCACGGCTGGATCGCGAACAATCGCTGTCTTTCCTCGAATTCAATTACATGATCCTGCAGGCCTATGA
>CAYGMX010000443.1:0-2795 GCA_964351055.1 uncultured Loktanella sp.
ACCCGTCTATGTGCGCCACGAAATCGTCCACAACAAATACGTGGTTGATGCGCTACGCGACCTTGGCGCTGTCTTTGTCGAAGACCTTGACGAATGTCCGGACGACCGCCCCGTCATCTTTTCCGCACATGGCGTCCCCAAGGCGGTACCCGCCGCCGCCGCGAAACGCGAAATGATCTATGTAGACGCCACATGTCCGTTGGTCAGCAAAGTACATATCGAAGCACAACGCCACGCCGACAACGGCCTGCAGATGATCATGATCGGGCATGAAGGGCACCCCGAAACGGTTGGCACCATGGGGCAACTGCCAGATGGCGAGGTCTTGCTAGTCGAAACCGTTGAAGATGTTGCCGCAATCTCTGTGCGCAATCCTGAAAAGCTGGCCTTTGTGACGCAGACGACCCTGTCGGTCGATGATACCGCCGATATCGTCGCGGCCTTGCAAGCCCGATTTCCGGCAATCGTCGGCCCGCACAAGGAAGACATCTGCTATGCCACGACCAACCGGCAAGAGGCGGTCAAGGCGATGGCTCCGAAATGCGATGCAATGCTTGTTGTGGGTGCGCCGAATTCGTCAAACTCCAGACGGCTGGTCGAGGTCGGCGCGCGCGCAGGCTGCACCTATGCGCAACTGGTCCAGCGCGCGGCCGATATCGACTGGCGCGCGCTCGAGGGGATCACGTCTATGGGGATCACCGCAGGCGCATCTGCCCCAGAGGTGCTGATTGCAGAGGTGATCGACGCCTTCAAGGACCGCTATGACACCAAAGTTGAACTGGTCGTCACTGCCGAAGAAAACGTAGAGTTCAAAGTGCCGCGCATCCTGCGCGAACCGGTCTGACGACTGTGACACCGAACCAGATCAGACAAAGGCCCGCGCCAAAAGACCATGAATAGCATCCCCCGTTCCGCATTGTTTCTGGGCCTTGCCGGTCTGCTCCCGTTTCTTTGGGGGGCTGCTACCGTGCTCCGGCCAGACCTTGCGGCATGGGGCCAGTTGACCCTTGGCGGGCGTTTTATAGGACCCTATGTGCAGCTTTTTTACGGGGCGATCATCTTGTCGTTCATGTCTGGCGTGCTTTGGGGTTTCGCAACAAAGGCCACAGGGCAGGTTGCCACGGCGGGATACATCTTGTCCGTTGTTCCCGCACTTTGGGCATTCTTCATGACAGGGGGCGGACCAACCGCTGCGGCGGTGAACCTGATCGTCGGCTTTCTGGGACTATTGCTGCTTGACTGGCACTTCTGGAGGTTGGGCCTTGCGCCGGCGTGGTGGATGCATCTGCGCGGGTTGCTGACGGTGATTGTGATCCTGTCCTACCTGCCACTGGTGTTTTGATGGTGGATGCCAAAACAATCGCTTTTTATGACGGGGCCGCGGACCGTTACGACAACCTGACCGCAAAGGGCCATGCTGACGCGCACCTGCAAGCCTTTATCGATTTGCTTGGCCCTCGCGCAAAAGTCCTTGATCTGGGCTGCGGTCCGGCACGGGCATCGGTCCATATGCGCGCGGCTGGGCTGCATCCGGATCCTGTTGATGCCTCTGCAGGCATGATCGCCTTGGCGAACGAGGCGCATGATATCGGCGCAAGACTGCTGACTTTTGACCAGATCGACATGGTGGCCACCTATGACGGCGTCTGGGCCAACTTCTCTTTGCTGCATGCGCCGCGCGATGCGCTGCCCCGTCATTTTGCGGCAATCGCCACCGCACTCAGGGTTGACGGTATCTTTCACATCGGCATGAAAACAGGAACCGGCGAATTCCGCGACAGCATCGACCGCAGATACACCTATGTTACCGTGCCGGAACTGCGATCCCTGTTTGAAACCGCTGGCTTTGACGTCATTGCGGTTGAAGAGGGCAAGGAAAAGGGCTGCGCCGGCACGCTTGATGATTTTGTTATCATGCGGGCGCGCAAACATGGCTGAGCTTAACGCCTATACGGACGGTGCCTGTTCCGGCAATCCGGGACCGGGGGGATGGGGTGCACTGCTGGTCGCACGTGACGGTGCTCGGGTCGTCAAGGAGCGCGGTCTGTCAGGCGGTGCCGCAGAAACAACAAACAACCGCATGGAGCTGATGGCGGCCATCACCGCACTTGAAACGCTTGCGCGGCCTACAAAGCTGACAGTTGTGACCGATAGCGCTTATGTCAAAGACGGGATCACAAAATGGGTTCATGGCTGGAAACGCAATGGCTGGACAAAAAAGGGCGGGCTGAAAAACGCGGATCTGTGGCAACGGCTGGACGCTGCCGCGGCGCGCCATGACGTGACATGGGAATGGGTCAAGGGACATGCAGGCCACCCCGAGAACGAAAGGGCCGACGCGCTGGCCCGTGCGGGGATGGAGCCTTACAAGTCATGAAAGACCCACTTGTTCTGCTGCCTGGCATGATGTGCGATGCCCGCCTCTTTGCACCGCAAATCGCGGCGTTTTCCGGTGATAGGGCTGTCATGACAGCGCCGCTTACTGGCCATGAAACGATCACGGACCTTGCCCGTGATATCCTTGCGGTGGCCCCGCCAAAGTTCGCGCTCGCGGGCCTGTCGATGGGCGGGATCGTCGCGATGGAGGTCATCCGGCTGGCACCAGAGCGGGTGACACGGCTGGCCTTGCTCGACACAAACCCCAAAGCAGAGGCGCCAGCGGTGGCACAGAATCGCGAGCCGCAGATTGCCAAAGTGCGTAACGGACAGTTGCGCGCTGTGATGCGCGACGAGATGAAGCCGAACTATCTGACCAATGGCCCGCAGATGGGCAACATCCTTGATCTGTGCATGGC
>CAYGMX010000444.1:0-2781 GCA_964351055.1 uncultured Loktanella sp.
GGTCACCATTGTATCAATGATGGCCTAGGGAAGTGCCGCACAGGCCAAAGCATCCGCGAAAGAGTTGCGGTCCACATGGGGCCCGATCTCGCGGGTAATGAGCTGGCCTTGCGTCAGAACCGTCGCCATGATTTTGGTCCAATCGGCATTGGCCGTAATTATTTCCGGCCCTGTCCCGCAGTCGCGCAGGCCACCGCCGATATCCCGCTCGCCGATGCGGTGGTTCGTCAATCCGGCAAGCTGTGCGACCGGTACGAGCGCGCCATCGGTAAACCGCCAAATGCGCAGGGTTCTGGCTAGATGCGGGCGATCGACATAAGCAATCTCGACCATACCGTCACCATCCAGATCGGCCGCCCCGACAGGGGCCAGCCAGCGATTGGTCTGGCCAATGTGCGGCGTGGCCGCGACCTTGCCGGTTTCATCATAGATGGCAAGCTGGGCACCTGCGCTGGCCAGTGTTTCAACAACCATCACTTCGGGGGTGCCATCAAGGTCAATGTCAACAAGGCGCGGGGCAACGTCTTCGAACACGCGTTCGGTGGGCAGTGTGAAACTGCGCAGGCCCGCATCTGTGGTGATCGCAAGCGCGCCCCATTCGATCGCATCGCCCAAGACACCATGGGCATAGCGGTCGGTGGGTGCGTGATACTCTGCCGTTACGATCGTTTCCGCACAAGCACCGGTGGCCATAACAGCCGCCAATGCAAGCGTGCGGATCAAATCTGTTTTTCCGGCATCTGTACGCGCAGACCATCCAGCGCGTCAGAAACCTTCAACTGGCAGGTCAGGCGCGATTTGATGGGATCAGGCTGAAAGGCGAAATCAAGCATATCTTCCTCCATCGGGTCCTTGACGGGGAGTTTGTCGACCCAAGCGGCATCTACATAGACATGGCACGTCGAGCAGGCACAGGCGCCGCCGCAATCCGCTTCGATCCCGGGAATACCGTTATCGCGCGCGCCTTCCATGACGGTCAGCCCATTGGCAACATCAACAACATGCTCTTTGCCGCCAAATTCTACGTAGGTTATTTTTGCCATCGTGCGTCAGTCCTTTTTTGCCTATTCAACGAGTCAAACATCTAAGTAGTGCAGCATTTCTATGCTCGCCACCCCCAAAAGCACATGGCGTTGGCGCTAACGTGGCTTTGAAAGGTGGACATTGCCGCGTGATTGCGTACCCTCTTTTTACTTTGGGTCGGGGAGGCCCATAACTAGGGAGAGTTCAATGAAGCATTTATCCACAGCCGTGCTGGCGGCAGGCATCGCTATTGCTGCGCCATTCGCACAGGCGCAAGAGGCAGAACCGGCAAACTATATCCTTGCTACTGCCTCGACCGGCGGCACTTATTACCCCGTTGGCGTGGCACTTTCCACGCTTGTTAAGGTCAAACTGGAACCAACCCAAAAGATTGGCATGTCCGCCATCAGCTCTGCCGGATCGGGCGAGAACATCCGGCTGTTGCGCGAAGGCGAAGCGCAGTTCGGCATTCTGCAGGGGTTGTTCGGTTATTATGCTGCAACCGGCACCGGCGCGTTGGAAGAGTCAGGCCCACAAGAGAACCTACGTTCGGTCACAATGCTGTGGCAGAACGTGGAACAGTTCGTGATCTCTGCCGATGCCGTGAATACCGGCACGATGGCGGATATGGTCGCCCTGAAAGGCGAAGCGATGGCCTTTGGCGCGCAGAACTCTGGCACAATCGGGTCGAACGCGGCCCTGCTGGAAGGGCTCGGCGTTGATATCAACACCGACTATGAACTGGTCTTCGGTGGCTATGGCCCAGCAGCAGAAGCTTTGCAGAACGGTCAGGTCAAAGGACTTGGTGCGCCTGCCGGTGTGCCTACAGGTGCCATCAGCCAGTTGATGGCCTCGGCCGGTGACGGGGTCAAAATGCTTGATTTCACCCCCGAAGAACTGGCCGAAGCAGACGCAGGGCGCAACCTGTGGACGCCATACCTGATCCCTGCCGGGACCTATCCGGGCCAGACCGAGGATATCAACACGGTCGCGCAACCAAACTTCCTTGCCACCAATGCCGATCTGCCAGAAGAAAACGTCTATCAGATCACCAAAGCAATCTTTGAAAACCTTGCGTTCTTGCAGGCGATCCATCCGGCAACCCAAGAGATGGCGATTGAAAAGGCCCTTGCAGGCTTGCCATTGCCACTACACCCGGGTGCTGCGCGGTACTATCAGGAACAGGGTATCGAGATCCCTGAACGCCTGATCGCAAACTAGGCAATCTGCGGCCCGCGTGATGACCACGCGGGCCGTTTTGCAAGCAAGGGGACCAAGATGTCCGATGAAACCCCCACAGCGGAAATTGTCCAGCGCAGCTTTGCCGGCTTGCCCAATACAGCACTGGCAACCCTGTGTTTCCTGATCGCGGTCGGCCATATCTATGTGGCCTTCGATCTGGTGATTTCCGAATTCCAGCGCAACGCCTATCACTTTGCCGGTTTTGCCTTCCTTGCGGCGGTGCTTCATCCGATGATTAAGGGCAAGGCGCGCAGCAGACCGATGCTGGCCTTTGACCTGACATTCGGCACTTTGGTTGCCATTGCTGCGATCTATATGCCCTTTGCAGAGCAGGGCATCTACGACCGCGGCGTCAAGTTTTCCACGCTCGACTGGGTTGCAGCGATCATCTGTATCATCGGCGCAATCGAACTGACCCGTCGCCTGACCGGATGGATCATTCCTGGCCTGATCATCATCGCCCTGACCTATATCGGCTGGTGGGGCCAGATGGTTGGCGGTGTTTTCTCGTTTCCG
>CAYGMX010000445.1:0-2780 GCA_964351055.1 uncultured Loktanella sp.
GCCTTCGCCATTGCCGAATGCGGCTTCGGCCTCGCGGCGGCCTTCCAGGACTTTTTCCTCTAGCTCGCTTTCGTTCATGATCGGGCGCATGCCGCGCCCGCCGCCGCCCCAAGAGGCCTTGAGCATCAGCGGATAGCCGACAGCGGCCGCTTCTTTCTTGATTGCGGCCATATCATCGCCCAGCACTTCCGTGGCGGGAATGACGGGTACGCCGGCCTCCATCGCCACGCGGCGGGCGCTGGCCTTGTCGCCCAACTGGCGCATGGTTTCGGCCTTGGGCCCGATGAATGTGATCCCGTTGGCGGTACAGGCATCGACGAAGTCAGGGTTCTCTGACAGCAGCCCATAACCGGGGTGGATCGCATCGGCGCCCGACATTTTGGCGACGCGGATGATTTCATCAATCGAAAGATAGGCAGCAACAGGCCCGAGGTTTTCGCCGATCCGGTAGGCTTCATCCGCCTTGAAGCGGTGCAGACCCAGCTTGTCCTCTTCGGCAAAGACCGCGACCGTCTTTTTGCCCATCTCATTGGCGGCACGCATGATGCGGATCGCAATCTCGCCTCGGTTGGCAATCAGGATTTTCTTAAAGTCGGTCATGGCGGATCCTTTCGCAGTTGCAGCATTGGTAAGCGGCAAATCACGGGGCGTCCACTGTGATTAACTGTTTACACGCAGCCGACCGGGCAATTCCTTAAGAGTTCTGGTCCCGATCTGCCCCATATTGCTGATCATATCCTGTCGCAAAATATCCAGCACATGGGACGCCCCCTGTTCACCCAATGCCGCCAGCCCGTAGTGGAACGCGCGGCCCAGCATCACGAAATCGGCCCCAAGGGCAAGCGCACGCAGCACGTCCAGACCACCTTCGATTCCGCTGTCAAAAATGATGGGCAGCGGTGTGGCGGCGCGCACCAAGGGGAGCGTTTCGATTGTCGCAGGCCCGCCATCAAACTGACGCCCCGCGTGGTTGCTGACCCAGATCGCATCAGCGCCTTCATCGGTCAGGCGGGCGGCGTCATCAGCATTGCCCACGCCTTTGACGATCAAAGGCCCATCCCAGACCTCGCGCAGCGATTTGAAATAGGCCCAATCCGGCGAGGTCCGCAGCAGATAGCCCACATGCTGGTTCGAGGGCAGGGTGCCTTTGACGTCCGAATAGCTTTCCATCAGGCGCAGGCGCGGCATGCCCGTCTTGCGCACGCCATTCAACCAAGCCGGACATTGCGCCGCCTGCATTGCAAGCCTTGGGGTCAGTTTCGGCGGCTGGGTCAACCCGCCCCGCGTTTGCCGCTCACGGCGTGACGCGACAGGCACATCAACCGTCAAGACAATCGTATGAAAGCCCGCGTTCTTGGCGCGTGACAGGATATCGTCGCGAATACCGGGGTCACGCGGGGGATACAGCTGGAACCATGCGTGATCGCCTGCATGCGGGCCCACATCCTCGGGCAATTGACTGGCCACGGTGGACAGGGTGTAGGGAATATTCTCGCGGGCGGCAGTGCGGGCCAGCATCTGCTCGGCCCCCGGCCAGATCAGGCCGGACATGCCGACAGGGGCAATGCCGATAGGCAACGGATGGGTCTGGCCCAGCAATGTGGTGGAGAGATCGGGATCAAACTCACCATGCAGGATGGAGGGGTTGAGCAAGACCTGATCCAGCTTTTGCCGGTTGCGTTTCTGGGTGGCTTCGATACCTGTCGCGCTGTCAAGATATTCCCAGACGAAATGCGGAATACGGGCGCGGGCACGTGTCTTGAGGTCGGATATGGCGGGGTACTGGCTATGGAGACTCATGCGCGCACGCTATGGCGGAACCTGCGTGCTTGGCAATGTCGGGATGCCTCCGGCGGGGATATTTATGCTCGGAAGAAGGCGGAGAGAACGGAAGTAGAACAAGGCTTTTCTTGGCGTGCTGTTGGCGCTATGTCTGGGATATGAGCAGTTTTTCCGAAGATGATGCATTTGAAGCCGCAGCCCTGCCGTTGAGCCAGCGGGCGATGGCACGGCCTGCGATGACCCATCTGGACGGGCTGAACCCCGCGCAACGCGAGGCCGTCGAGCGGCTTGATGGTCCGGTCTTGATGCTGGCAGGCGCTGGCACTGGCAAAACGAAGGCCCTCACCAGCCGGATCGCACATTTGCTTGCCACGGGCAGCGCCCGACCGCATGAGATTTTGGCGGTCACCTTTACCAACAAGGCCGCCCGCGAGATGAAGTCGCGGATCGGCGGTCTGATGGGTGAAGCGGTCGAAGGGATGCCGTGGCTGGGGACCTTCCATTCTGTCTGCGCCAAACAGTTGCGCCGCCATGCGGAATTGGTCGGGCTGAAGTCGAACTTTACGATTCTCGATACTGACGACCAAATTCGGCTGATGAAGCAATTGATCGCGGCTGCGGGTATCGACGACAAACGCTGGCCCGCCCGGATGCTATCAGGCATCATCGACGGTTGGAAAAACAAGGCTTACACGCCTGAGAAAGTGCCTGTCGCGGAAAGCGGCGCGTTTGATCACAAGGGCGTTGAGCTTTACGCCGCCTATCAACGCCGCCTGCTGGATCTCAACGCAGTCGATTTTGGCGATATTCTGTTGCATATGGTCACGATCTTTCAGACCCACGACGATATCTTGCAGCAATACCAGCGCTGGTTCCGCTACATCCTTGTGGACGAATACCAAGACACCAACGTGGCCCAATATATGTGGCTGCGCCTGCTGGCGGCTGGCCATAAAAACATCTGCTGTGTCGGTGATGACGATCAGTCCATCTATGGC
>CAYGMX010000446.1:0-2773 GCA_964351055.1 uncultured Loktanella sp.
CCCGTTTGCGTTCAAGATCATCAAATAGCGTGCGAATACGGGCTAGATCGGCTTCGTTCTCGTTTTCGGTCAGCAAATTGCCGCGTCCGCGCACGATAAGCCGCTCTGTCGGTTCACCTTCGTTTTCCCAAAGCGCAAAACCGTCCTGAACCAGCTCGGCGGCCAAAGCATCAATCTCTTGGCGGCGGGCCGCTATCTCGCGCGAGATGACGGCGCCGAGTTGCGATAGCGTATGCCCCTCTGCGATAGCATTCAGAAAATTCGCAGCTTCGCGCATCGAAGACGGGGTTTGGCCCGGTGGTGGTGTAAAAACCCGGTTCTCAACATGACCATCTGCAAAGACCAGCACCACAAGCGCGCGCTCTCGGGAAAGTGACACGAATTCAATATGCTTGATGGCGGCTTCATGCTTTGGCGTCAGGACAAGGCTCGCGCCATGCGTCACGCCCGAAAGGGCCAGCCCGACCTGATCCAGAACACTGGCAACATCTCTGTCATTCGATGTAAGGGTGCGGTCGATCTTCTCACGATCCTCGCCATCAAGATCGCCAACTTCGAGAAGGCCATCAACAAACAAGCGAAGGCCCAATTGCGTGGGGATGCGCCCTGCACTTACATGTGGGCTCCCTAAAAGCCCAAGAAATTCAAGGTCTTGCATCACATTGCGGATTGTCGCAGCACTCACCTGTTCTGAAAAATCACGGGTGAGTGTGCGCGAGCCTACCGGTGCACCACTTTCAAGATACCCTTCAACGACGCGCCGGAAAACCTCGCGGGACCGCGCATTCATGTCATCGATTTTGGGTGACTGGTTTGTCATTGCGTCCTCTGATCAGGGCTTCGCAATTAAAACGAAGTTTGCTGGCGCGTCAATCGGGGTTGGATTTCATATGTGGGCAGCGTATCCCGTCGATGCAACCGATAGGAGTGACCCAATGCGTCCATCTGGCCGTCAAACAAACGAAATGCGGAAAGTCTCGATTGAAACTGGGGTGACGATGCATGCTGAAGGATCGTGCCTGATCAAATGCGGCAATACCCACGTGCTGTGCACAGCCACAATCGACGAGCGTGTTCCGCCATTCCTCAAGAATTCGGGGCTGGGCTGGGTCACCGCGGAATACGGCATGTTACCGCGCGCCACCAATACCCGCATGCGGCGCGAAGCCAAGAACGGACAGTCAGGGCGTACCCAAGAGATCCAGCGCCTCATCGGCCGGTCCTTGCGGGCTGGCGTTGATCGGGTGGCACTGGGCGAGCGTCAGATCGTGATTGATTGCGATGTCATTCAGGCCGATGGCGGGACGCGGTGCGCAGCGATCACCGGAGGCTGGGTTGCGTTGAAGATTGCCGTTCAAAAGCTGATGAAAACCGGTGATATTATCAGCGATCCGCTTGTTGATCCTGTCGCGGCAATCTCTTGCGGGATCTATGCAGGACAGGAAGTGCTGGACCTTGATTATCCGGAGGATAGCGAAGCGGGCGTCGATGGCAATTTTGTCATGACCGCTGGCAGGCTGATCGAAGTGCAGATGTCGGCAGAGGGCTCTACATTCTCGCGCGCCCAGATGGACGGTCTGATTAATCTGGCCGAAAAGGGCATTGCGGAACTGACTGCCGCACAACTGGCGGCCGTGCGCTGATGCGTAAATTTGATGACAAACAGCTTGTGATCGCGACCCATAACGCAGGGAAGCTGGCAGAGATTGCCGATCTTCTGGCGCCTTTCGGGGTGTCTTTGTCGTCGAACGCCGATCATGGCCTGCCAGAGCCTGACGAAACAGAAAAAACCTTTGTTGGAAATGCACGGATCAAGGCGCATGCAGCCGCACAGGCTACCGGCTTGCCCGCACTTGCCGATGACAGTGGGATCGAGATTGATGCGCTTGACGGTGCGCCCGGTGTCTATACCGCAGACTGGGCAGAAACACCTAAAGGTCGCGACTTCAAGATGGCAATGGAGCGTAGTTGGGCCGCGTTAGAGACTGTTTCTGCACCATACCCGCGCAGAGCTCGGTTTTGCTGTACGCTTGTTCTGGCTTGGCCCGACGGACATGACGAAGTGTTTCCGGGTGTTATGCCGGGCCAGATTGTTTGGCCGATGCGGGGCGATCAAGGCCATGGATATGACCCGATTTTCCAGCCCGACGGCTATGATATCACATTTGGCGAAATGGACCGATGGGAGAAGAACAGGATCAGCCATCGCGCGGATGCATTTGCAAAGCTGATTGCAGGTTGCTTTGGCTAAGGAGCATGCGGTGGAAGATTGGGAGCATGGCGGTTTCGGGATTTATATTCACTGGCCGTTTTGTCAGGCGAAGTGCCCCTACTGTGACTTCAACAGCCATGTTGTGGCGCAAATCGACCAGAACGCTTGGGCCAAAGCCTATGTGCACGAGATAGACAGAATTGGCGGAGAAACAGAAGGACGCGTGCTGCGGTCGGTTTTTTTTGGTGGCGGCACACCCAGTCTGATGGATCCGGCGGTTGTTGATGCGGTTCTGACCAAGATTCGCGCCACTTGGCCAATCGCCAATGATATAGAGGTAACGCTGGAGGCCAACCCGACCTCTGTTGAAGCTGGGAGGTTTGCCGGTTACCGCGATGCGGGGGTCAATCGCGTATCAATGGGGATACAGGCGCTGAACGATCAGGATTTAAAGGCACTCGGCCGATTACATAGTACACAGGAAGCCTTGGCAGCTTTTGATATTGCGCGTCAGGTTTTTGATCGGGTGAGTTTTGATCTGATCTATGCGCGCCAGAACCA
>CAYGMX010000447.1:0-2754 GCA_964351055.1 uncultured Loktanella sp.
GATCATAGTCGGCCAAAAGATCAGCGGCGATATCGGCCTCGAACCGGCGATGATAGGGGCGCACGGTGACAAAAGGGTTCTGTGCTGTCATCGCCTCGGCGGCGGAATGGACCTTGGGCATCCCGATGTTGCGATCAAGGTGGATCACCTGCCGTTGCAGATTGGCGTTTTCGACAGTGTCATCGTCGATCACCCCGATGGTGCCGACACCTGCCGCCGCCAGATATTGCACGGCGGGCGCGCCCAGACCTCCGGCCCCCACAACCAGCACACGGGCATTGCGCAAGGCTTTCTGGCCCGGCCCGCCGACTTCGCGCAGGATGATATGGCGGGCATAGCGGTCAAGTTCGGTGTTCGAAAAGCTGTCAGGCTTGGCAACGGGTGTTTCGTTCCGCACCACGCGCGCCCGCAGGCGGGCGAGCACGATGCGATAGCCCCAGACGATGAATCCGAAAGCGATCAGCAGGCCCCAAAGCCGCGCATCGCCGCCTGTTGCCATGCGCAAGGGATGCCCGTCAGGCAGGATGACATGGGTCACCATGACGCCCACCAGCAATATACCGGTCATGTTCCAGCGCACAGCATAGGGTGCTTTCATCAGCCAGCCGATCACCCAAAGGCTGGCCACCATTGTGCCCACCATAATCATAGGCCGGTTGATCCAAAGCCGCCCGCGCCGCGCGCGGTTTCATCAAGGTCGGTCACGGCCTCCATCTGCGCCTGCACCACCGGGGCCACAACCATCTGCGCAATGCGCATTCCGTGCGTGACGGTAAAACTGTCCTGCCCCAGATTGACCAAGATCACCCCCAGAGGGCCGCGATAATCACTGTCGATCGTTCCCGGCGCATTGGCCAGCGTCACCCCATGCTTGAGCGCGAGGCCGGACCGCGGCCTGACCTGCACCTCGAACCCCTGCGGGATGGCCATGCGCAAGCCTGTCGGGATCAGCGCGCGCGCACCGGCATCAAGCACCACCGGTTCCTGTCTATCGAGATTGGCGCGCAAATCCGCTCCCGCTGCGCCCGCAGTCTCGTAGGCAGGCAGGCCTAGCGCGGTATCCGCGCCCGCGACCCATTGCAACCGGATCACAACACTCACGCGATTACCTTTGCAATACGGTCTGCAAGGGCGGCGGCAACCGCATCCTTGCTCATACGCGGCCAATCCTCTGGCCCCTGATCAGTAATCAGCGTGACCGCATTCTCAGTGCCACCCATGATCCCAGTCGCGGGCGAGACATCATTGGCAACGATCCAGTCACAGCCTTTGCGCAACCGCTTGGCGGTGGCATGGGCGACCACATCCTGCGTTTCGGCAGCAAAACCGACGACCAGCTTGGGCCGTCCGGTTTTCATCTGGGACACGGTGGCCAGAATATCCGCGTTTTCGGCAAATGCGAGCTTTGGCAGACCCGATCCGTCTTTCTTGATCTTTTGGGCATCTGCATTGGCCACATGCCAATCGGCAACCGCCGCCGCAAAGACAGCCGCATCAGCGGGGCCTGCCTCCATCACAGCCGCAAGCATTTGTGCTGCGGTCTGGACCTTGACCACCTTGACGCCCAAGGGCGGCGGCACATCGGCGGGGCCTGTCACAAAGGTAACATCGGCCCCCAGCGCCGCCAAAGCCTTGGCAATCGCTGTGCCTTGCGCGCCCGACGACCGGTTCGCGATATAGCGCACCGGATCAATCGGTTCGTGGGTGGGTCCGGAGGTGACCAGCACATGCCGGCCCTTCAATGGCCCGTCCGACAAGGCCGCATCAATCGCTGCGATGATTTCGGGGACTTCCGCCATACGCCCCGGACCGTATTCGCCGCAGGCCATATCGCCTTCGTTCGGGCCAACAACCAGCACGCCATCGCCCTGCAAGGTCGCCAGATTACGCTGGGTGGCAGGATGGTCCCACATGCGCACATTCATGGACGGGGCGATCAACACGCGCTTGTCGGTGGCCAGCAACACGGTGGACGCCAGATCGTTGGCCAGTCCACCCGCCATCTTTGCCACCAGGTTAGCGGTGGCAGGGGCCACCACGATCAGATCAGCGGCGCGCGACAATTCGATATGGCCCATTTCGGCCTCGTCGGTCAGGCTGAACAGGTCCTGATATACCTTTGATGCAGCAAGAGCGGACAGGCTGAGCGGCGTGACAAATTCCGCGCCCGCCTTTGTGAGTACAGGCGTCACGCGGGCACCTTGTTCACGCAAGCGGCGCACCAGATCAAGCGATTTGAAGGCGGCGATACCGCCGCCCAGAATAAGAAGGATGTGCTTGTTTGCCAGCATCAGCTGTCTCCGGTTCTTGTTGACCCGACACTAGGTCAGAAAGAACCGGAAATACAACATCCTGCCGGAGCGCATCACCTATGTGAGAAATGCATGAACCTCGGAACTTTGTGCCTCAAGGCTCTTGCGCATCTTCCCAAAGGCAGCCGCCTCAAGCTGGCGGACACGTTCTTTTGACAATCCAAGCTCGGCACCAAGGCTTTCGAGTGTGCGCGGTTCGTCGCGCAGCTTGCGTTCACGAACGATAAACTGCTCGCGGTCATTAAGGCTGGTCAACGCAGTCAGAAGCCATTGGCGCAAGGTGTCATTGTCGTGACTGTTTTGCACATGCTCTGCGGCTTGTACCCCATCATCCTGAAGTGCATCGATCCATTCGCGACCTTCGTCTTCTGCGGATTGGGTCGCATTGAGTGAAAAATCAGAGCCGGACAAGCGCCCTTCCATCATCTCAACGTCGTGCAAG
>CAYGMX010000448.1:0-2708 GCA_964351055.1 uncultured Loktanella sp.
TTGCCCCCGACCCTGCGGGTCTCCCCCAGGATATTTCTGGGCCAATAATAACGAATTATTCACTCTATTGGACGATTGTTCACGAGCGGTACAGGCGGGGACGCCGATGACCGCGGCCGGTAATGACCGGGGGGCCTGTTCATTGCTGGACGGGCCTCTTCCATTATTGGCCCCAAAATATCCTCGGGGGGAGCGCAGCGGGGGGCAGACAGCCCCCCCCTTTAAGGCCCTGTCTAGACGACCCGTTCGACCATCATCCCCTTGATATGGGCAATGGCCTTTGCAGGGTTCAGCCCCTTCGGACAGGTTTTGGCGCAATTCATGATCGTGTGACAGCGGTAGAGCTTGAACGGGTCCTCAAGCTGGTCCAACCGCTCGCCTGTTGCCTCGTCGCGGCTATCGATGATCCAGCGGTAGGCGTGCAGCAAGGCGGCAGGACCAAGATAGCGGTCACCATTCCACCAATAGGACGGGCAGCTGGTAGAACAGCAGGCGCACATCACGCATTCGTACAAACCATCCAGTTTCTTGCGGTCATCAATCGATTGCTTCCATTCCTTCGCGGGCCGGTTCGTTTTCGTTTCCAACCATGGCATCACAGAGGCATGCTGGGCGTAGAAATGGGTCAGATCGGGGATTAGGTCCTTGATGACCGGCATATGCGGAAGGGGGTAGATCTTGATGTCCCCCTTCACTTCGTCCATGCCATAGATACAGGCCAGTGTGTTGATCCCGTCGATGTTCATCGCGCAAGATCCGCAAATACCTTCGCGGCAGGACCGGCGGAAGGTCAGGGTCGGGTCGATGTCTGTCTTGATCTTGATCAGCGCATCCAGAACCATAGGCCCACAGGTATCCATGTCGACAAAATAGGTGTCCAGTTGCGGGTTCTTCCCGTCATCGGGGTTCCACCGGTAGACCTGCACCTTGCGCAGGTTGGTCGCGCCCTCCGGCTTGGGCCAGGTCTTGCCCGTCGTCATGCGGGAGTTCTTGGGAAGTGTCAGTTGTACCATGTCGATATTCCTTCCGTCAAAGGCTTGCGCCCCAATTCTTTACATAACCCGCAAGCGTGCCGGCCGGATCGGTGGCTCGCCTGTCAAATTCATCACGCAGCTTTCGTAAACCGCGATCGGATCAAGCCCGCGGATTGCATCCGCGCTGATCCCGATGCTGCCGCCAGCGAAGGGTCCGCTTTCACTATTGGCCCCCAAGGTCAGACCGATCTGCGGTCCTTGGGCGGCACGCGCCCGTTCTTCACAACGGTCGGCGGCCCGTTCAGGCGTGATCGGGCTACAGCCGGCAGCCACGATCAGCGCGATACCGAGTGCAATGCATCTCAAAGGCCCAACCCTCCCAAACCAAGCGCGTTATTCGCAGCACAGCGCACCGTATCGGGGCGGCTGGCAATCTCGACGACCAGATTGGTTGTAGCGGGTGTCGTGCCGATGAGGGCCGCCTGCCCGATTTCCACAATCTCCCCCGAGGAGGCGTTGTCGATGATGCAGTCCGTATAGGGGGCCGCAGCGACACCCGGAAAGCGTGACTGCACCACGTTGTTGACCACGCCTTTGGCGGCATCACGCGCAAGGACATCGCCCGCTGGCCCAAGCTCCTGCATACAGCCAGCCAGCATCATTGCTCCGCAAGCCAGCGTGATCGCGACGCGCATCAGAATGTTCTCACCTTGGGCGCAATACGCTCTTCCGAAATCCCGCCTTCTGCTTCGGTTGTCAGGCCCGCTGTGATTACAGGCCGATAGCTCAACTTGACCTTGGCCCTGTCAACGTGGCTGATTGTGTGCACGCGCCATTTCTTGTCTTCGCGTGAGGCGTAATCCTCATGGGCGTGCGCCCCGCGGCTTTCCTTGCGAGCTTCGGCACCGACAATTGTGGCCAGCGCGTTGGGCATCAGATTGGTCAGTTCCAGCGTTTCCATCAGGTCACTGTTCCAGACAAGGCTGCGGTCGGTGACTTTGACATCATCCATCTTGCCCGCAATCGCTGTCATCTTTTCCACGCCCTCAGCCAGGGTCTTGTCGGTCCGGAACACGGCTGCATCGGCCTGCATCGCCTTTTGCATTTCAAGGCGCAGTTCCGCCGTGCCCGTGGTGCCGTTAGCATGGCGCAACCCGTCAAACCGGTCGAAACAGGCATCCACCGAGGCCTGATTCAACGTTGGGTTCGGTGCCGCACGGTCTACGACCTGCCCAGCACGGATTGCGGCTGCACGACCAAAGACCACAAGGTCGATCAGGCTGTTCGAACCCAGACGGTTCGCGCCATGCACCGAGGCACAGCCCGCTTCGCCCACGGCCATCAGACCGGGTACGATGGCGTTGGGGTCCTTTTTGGTGGGGTTCAGAACCTCGCCAAAGTAGTTCGTGGGAATCCCACCCATGTTGTAATGCACAGTCGGCAGGACCGGGATCGGTTCCTTGGTCACATCGACCCCGGCAAAGATGCGGGCGGATTCCGAAATACCCGGCAGACGTTCAGCCAAAGCCTCTTTCGGCAAGTGGTTCAGGTTCAGGTGGATGTGGTCGGCCCCAGCGCCCACGCCGCGCCCTTCGCGGATTTCCATCGTCATGCACCGGCTGACATAGTCGCGTGGCGCCAGGTCTTTGTAGTTGGGCGCGTACCGCTCCATAAAGCGCTCGCCTTCGGAGTTGGTCAGATAACCACCCTCGCCGCGTGCGCCTTCGGTGATCA
>CAYGMX010000449.1:0-2704 GCA_964351055.1 uncultured Loktanella sp.
GGCGATCGCCATGATCCCGCCGCGCGTGCTTTCCCCCAGTGGCGCCAGTGTCTCAGCACTGGCAATGGTCTGTTCGAACTCGCGTGGCGCTGCAGGGCCTAGGGCAATCACCGCAGTCTGCTCACCATCGTCAAGACGGTACAGGCCGATCTCTGGGGCCTGCCAGAGGGTCTCGAAACGCCCCGGAGAGGTTTCTTCCAATGCCAGCGTGGTCTGTGATCCATCGGGGTGGGTCACAACCACATCGCCGGTTTCCAGATCAAGGGTGCGGCGGATGATCCGCATGGTCTGACCTGCGGGTTCAACCCAAAGCGCCTCTTCCTCAAGCTCGGGTTCTTTCATCATCCAATGCGCAAGGCGGCGCAGCAGTTCAAGCTGCGGCCCGCCGCCTTCATAACCACGATCCCACAGCCATGAATGATCAGAGGCAATCAGCGACACACGCCCCTCGCCGATGCGGTTGAGGGTCAGGAGTGGCCGGTCATCAAGGCCCGACATGACCGTCATCGCTTCTTCGGGCACAAGCACATCAACCAGACGGAACCAGCGCCCCCATCCGGGGCCGTCGCCATCGGGGTTTGGCGCCAAAGCATCCAGCCCCTCGGTCACCGGATGCCGCTGCCCCAGATCTGTGATCTGCGGCACAAAGCCCTCTTCAAAAACACGCGCAGTTGGTGCACCGGGCAGGATCTGGCCCAAGGGCGAGCGATAGATGCTGTCGGCAGACCCGTACTCCGGCCCCGAAGAGATCAGCACAGCGCCGCCCTGTTCGACATAAGACCGGATATTGTCCAGATAGGCGCTTGGCAGGATACCGCGGCGGCGATAGCGGTCAAAAATGATCAGATCGAAGTCGTTGATCTTTTCAAGGAACAACTCACGCGTCGGGAAAGCAATCAGCGACAGCTCGTTGACCGGCACGCCGTCCTGTTTCTCGGGTGGGCGCAGAATGGTGAAATGAACCAAATCAACCGAAGAATCCGACTTGAGCAGGTTGCGCCACGTCCGCTCGCCGGGATGCGGTTCGCCCGAGACCAGCAATACGCGCAAGCGGTCGCGGACCCCGTTGATCTGCACAACCGCGGCATTATTCCGGTTGGTCAACTCGCCCGGCGCATCGGGGATCGTGAATTGCAGGACATTCATACCGCCATGCGGCAGGGTCACCGGTAGCTGGATGTCCTGCCCCACCGGCACTTCGACCATGACCGGTGGTTCTCCGTCGATAGAGATCGACAGCGGGACAGCCGTGGTCTGCGGCGCTGCCCCCTGATCCTCGATCCGCAGTGTCAGCGTGACCTCTTCGCCAAGGATGGCAAAGGCAGGTGCATTCGTGACAATCAGCCGCCGGTCCCAGTCATCCGGCTGGCCGGTCAGCAACGTATGCAAAGGCGCAGGCAGGCCAGGGGTCCGTTCGATGTCGTGCAAACGTCCGTCGGTGATCAGAATAATACCGGCAATGCGGGCCTGCGGCTCTTCCGCCAGCGCTTCTGCAAGGCCGGTCATCAAGGCCGTCCCAAGATCACCATCGCCATCCCCTACACGCACGGTGCGCAGTTCGGTATTGGGCTGCCGAGCCAGTTCCGCCTCTATATTGGCAATGGCAGCGGCATTCTGCGCCGGCCTGTCGCCGATACGCTGGCTGGCGCTTTCGTCCACAACCATGACCACGATATCGCTGAGTGCTTCGCGGTCCTCGCGTTGTACCGCGGGGTTGGCAAGGGCAACCAGAAGGGCCAGTCCCGCAAGCCCGCGCAACCACCACCCAGGCAACCGCCGCCAGACCGCCAGCACAAGGGCCGCCAAGGCCAGACCTGCAACCCCGTAAAGCAAAACAAGCGGGATCAGCGGATCAAGAATAAGGGTTCCGGTCACAGGACAGCCACCCCACTTCTTCCGAGCTTAAATATCCCCGCCGGAGGCATCAAATCTCCTGAATGATCCATCATCATTGGCCCAGCCTATCAAGAAGATCGGGAACGTGGACCTGATCGGATTTATAGTTGCCTGTCAGCACATGCATGATCACATTCACCCCGAAACGATAGGCAATCTCGCGCTGCCGCTCGCCCGACATACCGCGCCCGACTGGGAACATGCGCCGCCCGCTGTCATCCACAGCCCATGCGCGGGCCCAGTCGTTGCCGCCGATAATCACCGGCGTCACACCATCGTTGAGATTGCGGAAGGGCATGCCTTCGACCTGCGCGGCGTTTACCGGTGCGGCTTCAACCCAGACATCGCGGCTGGCATAGCGGCCGGGGAAGTCCTGCAGCAGATAGAACGTGCGCGTCAGCACGTGATCAGAAGGGATCGGTTCGATGCTTGGAATATCCAGCGACCGCGCAATCGCCTGCAACTTGCGCCCCTCGGGAGAACCCGATCCAAAGCGCGCGGTGTCGGCATCGCGGGTGTCGAACATGATCATCCCGCCTGTCCGCAAATAGCGGTTCAGCTTGGCATAGGCTTCGCGGCTGGGCAGAGGCTGGTCTGCCGTGACCGGCCAGTACAGAAACGGGAAAAAGGCCAGTTCGTCCGTTTCGATATTCACACCCACGGGTGCCGCAGGTTCGATTGACGTGCGGCGAAACAGCGTCTGCGACAATCCCGAAAGCCCCGCGCGCGCGATATCGTCCGTTTCGCGGTCGCCGGTCAGAACATGGGCGAGCACCACTTCGGTGGTGGCCCGCAGCGCAAATTCTTC
>CAYGMX010000450.1:0-2687 GCA_964351055.1 uncultured Loktanella sp.
CCGCCAGCCTGTCAGAAGTTCGACCTGCGCCAACTCCGCTACGTCCTGCGCAACGGAGTGCGTTGGCAGAGCAAGAAACACAAAAGGGATCAACAGCGGCTTGAGCATGGCCCCTTTCTTATGCATCGGGCCTGCAATGGGAAGTCACGTTTGCGCCATTTCCTGCAATCTTGCCGCTTGCGTCAAGCCGTGCCTTTCAACATCTTGGGGATATGAAAGTAGCAGATTCCAATCTTGCCGGAAAACTTTTGATCGCGATGCCGGATATGTCCGACCCGCGCTTTGCAAGGACGGTGATTTACCTGTGCGCGCACTCTGACGAGGGGGGCATGGGCTTGATCGTAAACAAGCCGCAAAAGGAGATCGCCTTTGCCAAGCTGCTTGACCAGATGGGCATTCCGGTCACGTCGGCAATTCCCGATATACAGGTGCATTTTGGCGGGCCAGTCGATCAGCAGCGCGGTTTTGTCGTGCATTCGCATGATTATCAGGCCCAGTCAGGCACACTGCGTGTCGACGGCACCTATAGTATGACCGCCACGATCGAGGTGCTTGAAGACATAGCCAGAGGCAAGGGGCCGGCCCGGTCCTTGCTGGCCTTGGGTTATGCGGGCTGGGGACCGGGGCAGTTGGAGTACGAGATTTCGCAAAATGGCTGGCTGACCTGTTCACCCAGTGAGCAGATCATCTTTGGTGACGATCACCGTAACAAATGGACAGCCGCGCTCCGGTTGCTTGGGATTGACCCGCTTTTGCTGTCAGGTACGGCCGGTCGCGCCTAGCTGCCCGAGGTTTCCCCGTCGATCAGGGCTTGCATGATCGCTACTGCGCTGTCGCTGGACCAGTCTGCATCGCCCTGCATCCGTGCGATCTCTTGCCCCGTCGGATCAAGGATGATCGTCACCGGCAAGCCAAGCACGCCCATGTTGCGGGCCAAGGCCTGCCGCGGGTCGGTGTGCAGCGGCAGATTATCAACCCCGATTTCTGCAAGGAAACGTTCCATTGCGGGCCGCGGGTTGCGGCCGGTTGCAATGGTCACGACCTGCATCTTGTCCCCGCCAAGCTGCGTTTGCAGGGCGGACAGATGCGGCATTTCCTTGCGGCAGGGCGCGCACCATGTCGCCCAGAAATTCAGGACCACATAGTGCCCTTCGTAATCGGCAAGAGTCATCTCTGACCCTGACTCGCTCGTGAAGGCCACATCAGAGCCGGCCATCGGGGCGCTGTGAAACATCAGCTTGCGCATATCCCCTGTCCGCAGTTCGGCCACATCCGACATATCCGCCACGGCGGTGTTTGCAACAATCGTGAGTGCCGTATAAAGCAGGGCAGACAATAACTTTCGCATGGGCGACTTCCTTTATGACCAAATCCGCAAACACAATGTGGGGCGGGCGCTTTGCCGCCGGACCAGACGCGATCATGGAGGCGATCAATGCCTCGATCGGGTTTGACCGCCGTCTTGCACCGCAGGACATCGCAGGTTCACGTGCCCACGCCGCCATGTTGGCCGCCTGTGGCATCATTAGCGATAACGATGCCGAAGCGATCCGTGAAGGCCTGCTCACCGTTTTGTCAGAGATTGAAACGGGAGACTTCCCGTTTTCGACCGCACTCGAAGATATTCATATGAATGTCGAGGCGCGGCTGCGTGATCTGATCGGTGAACCCGCTGGCCGTTTGCACACCGCGCGGTCGCGCAATGATCAGGTGGCGGTCGATTTCCGGCTTTGGGTCCGAGACCAGTGCGATCAGGCCGACGCGGCGCTGGCGGCACTGCAAAAGGCGCTGCTGGGTCAGGCAGAAGCAGGGGCCGATTGGGTCATGCCAGGTTTCACCCATTTGCAGACGGCACAGCCTGTCACATGGGGCCATCACATGCTGGCCTATGTCGAAATGTTCGCGCGCGACCGCTCGCGTTTTGCGGACGCGCGGGCGCGGATGAATACATCACCCTTGGGTGCTGCGGCGCTTGCAGGCACGTCGTTCCCGATTGACCGCCAGATGACCGCCACGGCGTTGGGCTTTGACCGACCCATGGCCAATTCGCTGGATGCGGTTGCGGATCGTGATTTCGCGCTGGAGTTTCTGGCCTGCGCCAGCATCTGCGCGATGCACCTGAGCCGTCTGGCCGAAGAGCTGGTGATCTGGTCCTCGGCCCAATTCCGGTTTGTGAAGATGTCGGACAAATGGTCCACCGGATCGTCGATTATGCCGCAGAAGCGCAACCCCGATGCGGCCGAGCTGATCCGTGCCAAGATCGGCCGGATTTTCGGGGCCAATGTTGCCCTGATGACGGTGATGAAGGGCCTGCCGCTGACCTATTCCAAGGACATGCAGGAAGACAAGGAACAGACATTCGATGCCGCCGACAACCTGATGCTGGCCTTGGCTGCAATGACGGGCATGGTGTCGGACATGACCGCCAACCGCGAAAGTCTGGAAGCGGCAGCCTCCAGCGGGTTCTCAACCGCCACAGATTTGGCCGATTGGCTGGTACGCGCCTTGAACATGCCGTTTCGCGATGCGCACCATGTGACCGGGTCGCTGGTAAAGATGGCCGAAGACAAGGGTTGCGACCTGCCTGATCTGAGCCTTGAGGACATGCAATCTGTTCATGACAAAATCACCAAAGACGTGTTTGATATTCTGGGCGTGCACAACTCCGTCGCCAGTCGGACCAGCTA
>CAYGMX010000451.1:0-2675 GCA_964351055.1 uncultured Loktanella sp.
GGCGCGGAGTTTTTCAAAAAGGCGCACCGCAAATCCCGCCTTGTTTTCCTGCCGCCCGCGCGCGACTGCCAGATCTCCGGCAGGGACATCGCGCGTGATCACCGACCCGCTCGCGGTCATGGCTGCATCGCCAATGGTGACAGGGGCCACCAGCATGGTGTTGGACCCGATAAAGGTATCTTTGCCAATCACCGTCTGATGTTTGAACACGCCGTCATAGTTGCAGGTGATTGTACCCGCACCGATATTGCTGCGCGCCCCGATTTCCGCGTCACCGATATAGGACAGGTGATTGACCTTGGCCCCTTCGGCAATGATCGCATTCTTGATCTCGACAAAATTGCCGATCCGGACACCTTCGGCCAGTTCCGCGCCGGGGCGCAGCCGCGCATAGGGGCCAACGACCGCGTCACGCGACACATGGCAGCCTTCAAGGTGGGAAAAGGCACGGATCGTCGCGCCGGATTCGATCGTCACGCCGGGGCCGAACACCACATTTGGTTCGATGACCGCATCGCGCCCGATCACCGTGTCATGTGCGAAAAACACCGTCTCGGGTGCTGTCAGCGTCACGCCATCCTCCTGCGCCATCTGCCGGGCTTGGGCCTGAAAGAGCGCCTCGGCCTGCGCCAGTTCAGCCCGCGAGTTGATGCCCATGGTTTCGGCCTCTTCGCAGCGCACGACCGTTGCGGTCAGCCCGCGCGCACGGGCGATCCCGATGATGTCGGTGAGGTAGTATTCTTTGGCGGCGTTGTCGTCGCTGACTTCTGAAATCAGGTCGAAAAGCATTGTGGAATTGGCTGCAATAACTCCGCTATTACAGAGCCTTACAGCGCGTTCCTCGTCATTTGCGTCTTTGTATTCCACGATCCGGTCAAGCTGGTCGTCTTTCAGGATCAACCGCCCGTAGCGCCCGGGATCAGCGGCTTCGAACCCCAAGACAACGATGTCATGGGTCAACCGCGCGGCAGCCATCGCGGCCAGCGTTTCTGGGCGGATAAAAGGTGTGTCGCCGTAAAGCACCAGCGCATCGCCGTCAAAACCCGCCAAGGCAGGTTGTGCCTGAGCGACCGCATGCGCTGTGCCCAGCTGTTCGGCCTGCAAAACGACCTGCGCGTCAGGGTCATAGGTCTGCACAGCCTTTTCGACTGCCGCCGCACCGTGTCCCGCCACCACAACCGTCCGGTCCGGCGCAAGGGCCGCGCCCGACTTCATCGCGTGCACCAGAATCGGTGCGCCTGCAATTTCATGCAGCACCTTGGGCAGGTCGGAATTCATGCGCGTGCCCATGCCGGCGCCAAGGATGATGAATGCGATTGCCATGACTGCCTCGAATACTTTTGTTGGTCCGACTTCTACTGCCCTTTTTCATTATCACAAGGGCAGGGGCTTCACATCAGTTTACAGGGCGTTACAGAAGGAGTGGCAAAGCTGCTTGAAAGGCCACCCCATGCGCACAGTGATTTTCGACCTTGATGGCACGTTGGCCGACACCAGCGGCGATCTGATTGCAGCGGCGAATGCCTGTTTTCGGGGCCTGGGCCTTGGTGATCTGCTTGATCCTGCTGTGGATGCTGCAACCGCGCTGCGTGGTGGGCGCGCGATGCTGAACCTTGGCTTTTCGCGTGTTGAAGGGTTCGGGGCAGAGGATGTGGATGCCCAGTATCCCGTTTTGCTGAAAGCCTACGCTGAGGATATCGACACGCATACCGTGCTTTACCCCGGCGCTATGGAGGCGGTAGAGCGGCTGCGCATGGGCGGTTATGCGGTAGGCATTGCCACGAACAAACCCGAAGGCCTGGCCGAGATCCTGATGCAAAGCCTTGGGGTGCGCGATGTTTTTGGCTCGCTCATAGGGGCGGACACTTTGCCAGTGCGCAAACCCGACCCGGAACACCATTTCGAGGCCGTGCGCCGCGCGGGGGGTGATGTGACGCGCTCGCTCTTGGTGGGGGATACCGCCACAGACCGCGATACCTCGCGCAATGCGGGGGTGCCGTCGGTGCTGGTCACATTCGGTCCGGGGCGCGATGATGTGCTGGCGCTTGATCCCGAGGCGACGATTGACAGCTATGATGAACTCGACGCGGTTGTGGCGCGATTGATCGGTTAGACAGCCGCCGCGATTGGCCCTATCGTATCGCCAGATGTGGCCCTGTTGTCGGGGCCGATTGCCCTGCAAGGTGCTGACATGACAGACGTTTTCAAAGGCAGTTTCACCCAGCAAGAACCGATTCCCGCCGAAGGGATCGCGGCGGCCAATGCTGTGATGCAATCAGGCCGTTTGCACCGTTATAACACCAGTGGCGACGAAATCGCTGAAACCGCTCTGTTGGAAGAGGAATTCGCGGCGCAGGTCGGGGCGAAATACTGCCTTGCGGTGGCATCCGGCGGCTATGCGATGACCACGGCGCTAAGGGCCAGTGGCGTGAGCCACGGCGACAAGGTGCTGACCAATGCCTTTACGCTTGCCCCTGTGCCGGGTGCGATTGCCGCCGTGGGCGGGGCGCCGGTCTATGTGGGCGTCACGACCGATCTGGTGATTGATCTGGATGATCTGGCGGCAAAGCTGGACCAATCGAGGGTGCTGCTGCTGAGCCACATGCGCGGGCATATCTGCGATATGGAAAAGCTGATGGCGCTGTGTAACGCCGCCGGTGTCACCGTGATCGAGG
>CAYGMX010000452.1:0-2670 GCA_964351055.1 uncultured Loktanella sp.
CCCCAAGGTGATGATCAGCGCAAAAAGAGAGATCATGTTGAAGGTGATGCCCACGGCATACATCAGGGCAATCGCGGCCAGCATCGCGACGGGAATCCCGAAGGCGACCCAGAACGCGGTGCGGGCATTCAGGAACAGGAACAACAGGGCCACAACCAGCATCAGACCGGTCAGGCCATTGTCCAGAAGGATGTTCAAACGGCCCGTGATCTGTTCTGCCCGCCCGTTGGTCAAAGTGATCGAGACACCCGCAGGCAGCGATGCGGTCATTTCCCCAGCGACACGTTCAACAGCGGCCTGCATGCCGATCGCGTCCCCTTGGGCCGACCGGTTGACACGCACCTTGATCGCCGGATCGTCGCCCACGAAATAGGCACGTTCCCGATCAGGGCCTTCCACACGGATCTGGGCCACATCCGCAACCGTCAGGTTCGACCCGTCAGGGTTCGACCGCAGCACGATGGCGCCGATCTCTTCGGCGCTGCGCTTGGCGACACCGGTGCGCACACGGGCGTTGGCCGATACATCACCCGCTGGCGCGGCCTCTGATTCTTCGGCAATCCGTGCCGCGATATCGGCAAGGCTCAGATCGTGCTGGATCAGCGAAAGCGACGGCACTTCAACGATTGTGGAAGGGGCGGCCACGCCTTGCACGACCACTTGGGTCACACCTTCGGCAAACAAACGGGTCGCGAGTTCATCGGCAAAACGGCCAAGCTGGTCCACACCGACAGGGCCGGTGATGACCACATCGGTGACGCGGTCAGACCATCCGCCACGGCGCACACTGGGCTCTTCGGCGTCTTCGGGCAGGTTTGTGGCGCTATCGACCGCCAGTTGCACATCTTCGGCGGCACGGTCGATGTCATAGCCCGGCTCGAACTCGAGTTGGATCGACGCGCGCCCCTCGCGGGATGTGGACGACGATGCCGTGACCCCTTCAACACCCAGCAAGACCGGTTCCAGCACTTGCACGATGGCCGCATCGACATCTTCGGCACCCGCGCCGCTCCATGCAACAGAAACGGTCAGGTCATCCACGACCACATCGGGGAAAAACTGCGCGCGCATGTTGGGAAAGGCAAAGAGACCAGCGGTCAGCATCAGGACCAGCAGCAGGTTCGCCGCCGTGCCGTGCCGCGTAAAGTAGGACAGTATCCCGCCAGCCCCTGCGTTCAGCCTGTCGCCACCCGTGACCATCAGCTTCCCATCCTGCTTTCAAGGCGGGTCACGGTTTCAGATGATACCTCATCCTCTTCCAACTGACCGATGATGCGCGCCTTGACGTCATCGGGCATCTGGCCTGCGGAGACAAAGGCGATCAGCTTGGCGCGACGGTCCGCATCAAGCGCGATCATTTCCGGCGCGGCCTCTTGTTGCACAACATCGGGCCCGGTCGGGCGCACCTTGATGCCAGCGCCCAACAAAGGCGAACGCTCTGCGACAATCGTTGCACCGGCAAGCGGGCCGACCGCGACAATCACATCATTACCCTGCCTGCGCAAAAGCGTGACAGCACTGCTTTGCAACCGCTCTTCCTCGGCTACGACCAGAACGGTTTCATCCGCTGCAACAGCCGTTGCGGGGATCAGGGCAACATTCTCCAAGGCAGGTTCTGCAATGCGGACAGTGACAAAATCTCCCGGGCGGAACCCCGGGGCCGCATCCAGCCGCGCAAACAAAAGCCGCCCTGTCTGGCCGGTCCCCACCGCCGCACCTTCGCGGGTGATCTGGCCAGAGGCGGTCAGGTTCACGCCAGAGACATCCAGCGTCACCGTCAGCGGGGCCTTGATCAAGGCACCCGTGTCATCCAGCAAGCGGGCATATTGCGAGGTCGATACGCGAAACGCGACTTCAAGCATCGTTGGATCAACAAGCTGGGCAAAGCGTTCGTTTGCCGTTACGCGCCCGCCGGGGCTGATCGTGACCTCGGCTAAGGTGCCGTCAAAGGCTGCAAAAACCTCTGTGTCAGCGACCGCGCGTTCCGCATCTGCCACGCTGATCTGGGCACGGGCCAGCCGCGTGGCGGCCTGATCGATGCGGGCCTGTGCGGAAGCGAGCGCTTGCCTGCGGGTCAGGACCGATGCCTCTGCCGACGCAGCGGCAAGTTCAGCGGTTTCAACCGCTGCCGCCGTGCCGACGCCCCTGTCGGCCAGATCACGGGCGCGGGCCAGCGCCTGATCGCGCAAAGTGGCCTGCGCACGGGCGGCCGCCAGTTCATCCTCGGCAAGCACCAAAGCGCGTTCGGCGTCGCGCAGCTCGGCTTGGGCATCCTGCAAATCGGCACGCACACGGGCCAAGGCCGATTGCGCCTCGATCGGGTCGATCCGCAACAGCAGATCGCCCGCTTGCACGGTCCCGCCCTCGACCAAAGCATCACTGGCCGACAAGACAGTACCGCCCGTGGCGCTGCGCAGATCCAGCGTGCGCTGGCTGCGCAACTCGCCAAAAACGGTCAGGTCGGGAATAATTGTCTGCGGTTCCAGTGTGACAACATTCACCGCCAGCACACGCTCGCGCTGGGGAAAACTGCTCGGTTCTTCGTTCATCCGCGCGACGACGGCACCGCGCACCAGTTCACCCGCCCAAACCAGCAGGGCCAGCGTCACCGCCAGCAGAAAGACACCCGTCAGGCTACGACGTAAAAACCGCATTCTTGCTTTCCTCGAT
>CAYGMX010000453.1:0-2669 GCA_964351055.1 uncultured Loktanella sp.
GAAAACCATCAATCTGGCACGCCGCCATAACGGGGACGGTTCATTGCGGCTTGGTGTCGAAACCGACTGGCTAAAAAGGAATGCGCGGCTGGTCGGCGCCAGCGGCACGCTTGGCCGCTTGGCCAAGCCACCAAAGGCCTTGCGCCTTCCCATGGCCGCTTTCTCGCTTTTTCTTGTTTCGGTTCTTGCACTTTTTGTTGTGCAATCTGTGCGGCTTGCAGATCTCGCTGATCAAGCGGCTGTTGCGCAAGCGCAGTTGTCACAGGTTGCAGCGGCCCAAGCAACGGCCAATGAACTCAATGCCCGTCGCGGGATGGGCGAGGCCCGCGTCGCTGTTATCGGAACGCTGGCTGCCGCATTGCCCGACGGGGTCTGGCTTGAACAGATTCTTGTCGAGGATCAGGATCTGACCTTGATCGGCTATGCGCCATCAGCTGCCGAGGTCACCCGACTACTTGCCGCTCTTCCTTCAGTCACGGACATCTCCTTCGGATCACCCGTGACACGCGACAATACCCAAAACCTTGAACGGTTCCGGATCAATGCAAGCCTGACGGGTCTTGTGCGGTGAGCAATTTCACTTTCCATAACCCCGCTTTGGTCCGGCGGACAGGGACCTTTGTGGTTGTCGGTCTATCGGTACTCTTTGTCGTGATCGCGATCATCCTCGGGCGTTTTGCTAGCGGCAACTATGACCGGATCATGAACCAGCAAATCACGATCGCGCGCGCAGAACAGGCCGCAAGCAATGCTGCCAGTACTGGCAAGGCGGTGACCCTCTATTCCGCCGAGACACCGCAACTTGCGCAGTCCCAGATGCAAAGCGACATGCAGGAGTTGGCCAATCAAAATCAGGTGCAGCTCGAGGTTATTCGCGCAGAACAGATCGAGGATGTGAATGGCGCGCTGCGCATGGGCCTTACTTTGAACGGTGTTGTGCAGGAAAGCCAGATCGGCGGCTACATCGAAAGCCTTGCCCTTCACGAACCGACGATTGTGGTCGACAGTATCTCGCTGCGCCGCGCCCGCTCTACTGATCGGAGTGTGGACAACCGGCCCTTAGCAGTCCAACTCAAGCTCAGCGGGCTTGCTTCGCGATGATCGGGCTATCGAAACATATTCAGGAAACCATCCCGCTTGCAGCGGCGCTTTTGTGTGTGGCTCTTGCGGGGCTTATATGGATGCCGCTCAATCAAGAGGTAAGCCCAAGGGACGTCTTAAGCGACGCACCCGCAATTCCCGCTGGCCCTGATACAGCGCAGATCCTTGCGCAGGGCGCGCAAGACCTGCTCAATCGCCCTTTGTTTCACATCACCCGACGCCCGCCAGAGATTGCGACCGCACCCCAAGCGGCTCCGGTTGCGGTGACGATCAGCCTTGTTGGAATTGTGAATAGTAATGACGTTCAGATCGCGCTGCTGCGCCTCTCCAACCGTGCCGAGGTTCTGCGGCGTCAGGTGGGTGAACGGGTCGGAAACTGGGAAATCACCGAGATCACCGAAAATACGGTCACAGTCATCACACCTACCGGTTCACGTGACGTGATGACACTGGCGAACGGTCAGCCCTAATCAGTTCAGGACGCCACCTGCGCCGCACAGCCCTGCCATAGCTATTTCGGGCTGCGCTTTGCAAGTATACGCTGAAGCGTTCTGCGATGCATCGACAACCGGCGCGCTGTTTCAGATACGTTCCGGTCGCAAAGCTCGTAGACCCTCTGGATATGTTCCCAGCGCACACGATCCGCGCTCATGGGGTTTTCTGGAGGTGGCGGCAATGTATCTGAGCGGGCAAGCAGTGCATTGGTCACGTCAGTGGCATCAGCCGGCTTCGCCAGATAATCGGTTGCCCCGATTTTGACTGCGGCAACAGCCGTTGCAATGGCGCCGTAACCCGTCAGAACCACGATCCGGCTTTCTGGGCGGCGCGCGCGCAGCGTTTCAACCACGTCAAGCCCGTTGCCATCCTCGAGCCGCAGATCAACCACGGCATAAGCCGGCGGGCGGGCTGTCGCGATAGCCTGTCCTGCCGCGACAGACCCTGCCATTTCGACGTCAAAGCCTCTTTTTTCCATCGCTTTTGCGAGACGGCGCAAGAATGCCTCGTCATCATCAACAATGAGTAGGCTTTTGTCTTCACCCAGATCCAACGCATCGATATTCATTCGCTGCCCTATTTGTCATTTCAATGTGAAAGCTAGGACGCAGGGGGTCTGCGTCAACTGCCACACAGAACGGTCGATGTCACAAGAACGCCCGCAGGCAACCAAGTCGCATTGATCCCGCGCCATTTCGCCTTATCGTAAACAAAACGCATCTGTTGGACGAAGAACATGGCTCCCAGCGAATTTCAGCTTTTTAACGAGCAAGAACGCAGCAATTGGGTGCGGCTTCGAACACTTGTCGCATTGCGGTGGTTTGCCATTGCTGGTCAGGCCGCAGCACTACTTGTGGCGGTGCGCGTCTATGACATCCAGATTGCCGTTGGCATGGCTGCGATGGTGATTACCCTGTCTGTGATCGCAAATCTTATATCAAGTTTCCGCTATCCCGAAAATAAACGCCTTTCCGAAGTGCAGGCGACCCTTTGGCTGGTCTTCGACACCCTGCAATTGAGTCTGCTTTTGTTTCTGACCGGCGGTCTGAACAATCCTTTTGCGATGCTCATCC
>CAYGMX010000454.1:0-2668 GCA_964351055.1 uncultured Loktanella sp.
CCCGCGCAGTTCATTGGCTGCCTGCGCGCTGTTTCCGTCCGACAGCGCCCGAACAATAGCCTCGTGTTCGGCCATGGATTGTTCCAGCCGTCCGCGCAGGTGGAGCTGCAGGCGGCGGTACGGCTTCAATCGTTTTTGCAGCTTTGCCGCCAGTTCCCGCAGATAGCTGCTTTGCGCGGCATCATAGATCAAATGATGGAATTTCTCGTTGTGCGCATAGTAGCGATCGGCGTCATTTTCAGCGACCGCAAGTTTGCACTGGTTGTTGGTTTCGTTAAGGACAAGCAGTTGGGGTTCGGTGATCCGCTTGGCGGCAAGTGACCCGCAGGAGGCCTCCAGTTCGGCCATCGCCTCGAACATCTCGACCAGCTCGACCGGGCCGGGTTCGACCACAAAAACGCCGCGACGCGGGCGCTGCTCGACCAGACCAGAGGTTGCGAGTTTTTGCAGAGCTTCGCGAATCGGCGTCCGTGACACGCCGAAATGCTCTGACAAACGGATCTCGTCCAACCGTTCGCCATCGGCAAAACTGCCTGTCACGATCATCTCTTCGAGATCGTCAAGAATATGATCTGCGCGGCGAACATCCATAAAAATAGTATCCAATAGCGCTATCATAAAAGCAATCATCAAATTCTTGTATACAAAAAAGTTGACAAGATATGCAAAAAGCGAAAGCCTTGTACAGGAGCCGCCGGGAGGGTTTCGGTCAGGCGTCCTTGGGAGGATACAATGAAATCTACACTTTACGCCGCATCAGCGGCGCTTGCAGTCATGGCGGGGTCAGCCACGGCTGAGGAGTTGCGCCTGTCTCACCAATGGTCCGAAGGCGATGTCCGCCATCAGGTCGCACAAATGGTCGCAGAAGACGTGGCCGGAGCAGGGGTCGATCTGACGATCCAGATTTTCCCCAACCAGACTTTGTTCAAGGCGCGCGAACAGTACACACCGCTCAGCCGCGGCCAGCTGGACATGACCGTTCTTCCATTGTCCTATGCAGGCGGGCAGCAGCCAGCCTACAACCTGACACTGATGCCGGGTCTGGTGAAAAACCACGATCACGGTGATCGGCTGTCGAATTCGCCTTTCATGACCGAAATTGAAAACATCATGGCCGCCGATGACGTCATGGTCCTTGTCCACGGCTATCTTGCCGGTGGATTTGGATCCAACAAGGGCTGCATTACCTCGCCAGAGGATGTCGCAGGGATTTCGATCCGTGCTGCGGGCAAGTCGTTCGAAGAAATGCTGGCCGCCGCAGGCGCGTCGATTTCGTCGATGGCGTCCTCGGAAATCTATCCTGCCTTGCAGTCCGGCGTGCTTGACGCGACCAATACATCATCCGAAAGCTTTGTCAGCTTCCGCCTTTACGAGCAGCTTGCCTGCTACACGCCTGCGGGTGAATACGCGCTATGGTTCATGTACCAGCCGCTCATCATGAACAAATCAACCTTTGACGGCCTGAACGCAGATCAACAGGCCGCCCTTGTTGCTGCCGGAGAAAAGGCCGAGGCCTTCTATCTGGAACAGGCAAAACTGGGCGATGCCATCGCGGCAGAGGCATTTGCCAACGCGGGCGTGGAACTGGCCGAGATGACCGAAGCGGATTTCAATGCGTGGCGCGATATCGCGGCGACGTCATCCTATCCGGCTTTTGTTGCCGAAACGCCCGATGGTCAAAGATTGCTTGATCTGGCCCTGTCGGTCGAGTGACTCATCCTTGGCGCCTGCCGGACCATCCGGCAGGCGCCGCCACATCCCAATCTGAAAGTCTGCCTTGTGGAAAGCTCTGCTTCTTCGACACCTGCTGTTGTGCGCCTGATCGGGCATATATCGACGATCAGCGGCGTCATCGCGTCATTCATGATCCTCGCTTCCGTCCTGATCACATGCCAGATGATCTTTATCCGCGCCGTGCTTGGAAAATCGACGATCTGGCAAACCGAAGCCGTCATCTACCTGATGATCGCGGCGACCATGATCGGGCTGGCCTATGTGCAGAAACTCAAAGGGCATGTGGGCGTTGATCTGGTGCCGACCTTGATGGGGCCAAAGGGTCGCCGCCTGATGACGATCTTTACCCTGATCGTGACAGGGATCATGATCGGCATCATGCTCTATTACGCCTATGACATGTGGCATTTCGCATGGGCGCGCGGCTGGAAATCCGAAACGGTCTGGGCCGTTCCCTTGTGGATCCCCTATCTTTCGGTCCCTTTGGGGTTTGCCCTTTTTCTTTTGCAGCTTGCCGCTGACCTCTGGATGGTCATCCGCGGCGAAGATATCGGCGCGCCAGTCGCGCGCGAAGAACGGAGTCACTGATGGATCCGCTTGTTGTTGGTGGTCTGGTCGCCCTTTGCACTGTTCTGGTGCTGTTTTCAGGGGTTTCGGTAGCCACAGGATTGCTGATTGTCGCCACAGGGTTCCTGTTGGTCTTCGATGGCGCACGGTCGCTGATGGCTTTGCCCGAACTGATGTATGGCGAGTTGAACAGCTTTGCGCTGTTGTCGATCCCGATGTTCATCATCATGGGTGCAGCCATTTCATCGACGCGGGCCGGACCTGATCTTTACGAGGCGCTCGAACGCTGGTTAACGAAAGTCCCGGGCGGGCTGGTCGTGTCGAACCTTGGTGCCTGCGCGCTTTTCGCCGCGATGTCAGGATCAAG
>CAYGMX010000455.1:0-2667 GCA_964351055.1 uncultured Loktanella sp.
TGAATAAGGATCGGGCCGGTTGCCCGCGCCTTGACCGTCCGCAAGACCGACAAAAGCTGGTCCATGTCATGGCCATCAATCGGACCAAGATAGGAAAAGCCCAATTCCTCGAACAGGGTGCCGCCAACGGTCATGTGCTTAAGCACATCCTTGGCGCGCTTGGCCCCTTCACGAAAAGGTTCAGGCAGCAAAGACATCGCCCCCTTGGCCGCAGCCTTGAGTTCCTGAAAGGGTTCCTCGGCATAAAGGCGGGACAGATAGGACGACATCGCCCCGGTTGGCGGGGCAATCGACATTTCATTGTCATTCAGGATCACGATCAATCGCTTTCCCAGATGGCCGGCATTGTTCATCGCCTCATAGGCCATGCCCGCCGACATTGCCCCGTCGCCAATAACGGCGATCGCGTCGCCGCCCTCACCCCCCAGATCACGGGCCACGGCAAAGCCGAGGGCAGCCGAAATCGAGGTGCTCGAATGGGCCGCGCCAAAGGGATCATAAGGGCTTTCAGAGCGTTTGGTGAAACCGCTCAATCCGCCTTCGGTCCGCAAGGTCCGGATCCGGTCACGGCGCCCTGTCAGGATCTTGTGGGGGTAGGACTGGTGCGACACATCCCAGATGATCTTGTCCTTGGGCGTATCGAACACCGCGTGCAGTGCGACAGTGATTTCCACAACACCCAGACCCGCACCCAAGTGCCCGCCCGTGACGGATACAGCCGAGATTGTCTCGGCGCGCAATTCATCGGCCAGCTGGCGCAATTCAGCGTCGGTCATGCCTTTCATATCGGCAGGGATCGTGACGCGATCAAGGATCGGCGTGTGGGGCTGGTCTGGCATGGCGACCCTTCTTAATGCGTGCGCGCGATAACGAACCGCGCGGCTTCCTTCAATGTCTCGGCATCGTCTCCGTAGGGAGATAGCGCATCACAGGCCTCCTCCACCAGCGCTTCCGCGCGACTTTTCGCCCCATCAAGACCCAGGATCGATACAAAAGTGGCCTTGCCAGCGGCGGCGTCCTTGCCAACAGCCTTGCCCACGGTCGCGGCATCGCCAGTCTGGTCCAGAATGTCGTCTGCAATCTGGAAGGCCAGACCAAGGCAGGCCCCATAGATGGACAATGGTTCACGCTCTGCCTCGGCCATGCGCGGGCCGACAAGGGCAGACCAGGTAATCAGGGCTCCCGTCTTGCCAGCCTGCAGGTCGATGATCTGGTCAAGATCAAGAGGGGTCGCTGTTGTCTCGGCCGCAATATCCGCCGCCTGCCCCCCGACCATTCCGCGCGCACCCGCTGCATTCGCGAGGGTCATGATCAGGTTGATCTTGGCACGCGGGGCGCATTCAACCTGAACCAGCAGTTCAAATGCAAGCGCCTGGAGCCCGTCGCCCGCAAGGACAGCGGTTGCTTCATCCCACTTGCGGTGCACGGTTGGTTGCCCGCGGCGTGTGTCGTCATTGTCCATGCTTGGCAGGTCATCATGAACCAGCGAATAGGCATGGATACATTCAATCGCGGCGGCGGCGCCAGCTGCGGCAACAGGGTTGATCCCATGCAGACGCGCTGTTTCAAGCGCAAGAAACGCGCGCAACGCCTTGCCTCCTGTCACGGCATATAGCATGGCATCACAAAGGTCGCCGCTCAGCCCGCTCAGAGCAAAACCGATACGGGCCTGCGCCACTTTGGCGGCTTGCGCCATAGCAGCCTCGCGGGGGCGACGCTCGAGCGCGACGATGCGGATCTTGGGATTTACATCATTCATCGAGCGGCGCTGTTCCTTGCGGCACACCGCCTTCACCCAAAGTGATCCTTGCGACCTTTTCCTCGGCTTCCTTCAGCTTTGCCTCGCAACGGGCCTTCAGCGCGGCACCCCGTTCATAGAGGGCAATGCTTTCATCAAGGGCCACATCGCCGCGCTCCAACTGGCCGACAACAGTTTCCAGTTCCTTGATCGCGTCTTCAAAGCTCATATCAGCAACGTCGCTCATCGACCTCTTTCCTCCAATACTTTCACATGGGCGGCAGCGGATGCGCCCAACGCCTCAAGGTCATAACCACCTTCAAGGCTTGATACCACGTGGCCCGCACAATGGCGGTCAGCCACATCACAAAGCCTCTCTGTCACCCAACCGAAATCTTGCGTTGTCAGGTTCATACCTGCCAAAGGGTCCCGCATATGTGCATCGAATCCGGCCGAAATTATGACCAATTGCGGAGAAAACGCATCAACACGCGGCAGAACTATCTGCTCCATGACATCACGAAAGGCCTTTGATCCTGTTCCTTCCGGAAGCGGCACATTCAGGACATTATCGACGCCAACCTCATGTGCAGCGCCGGTACCGGGATAAAGCGGTGACTGGTGGGTCGAACAGAACAGGATGCGCGGATCATCTTCAACCAGATCCTGCGTGCCGTTGCCGTGGTGTACATCGAAATCCACAATCGCCACACGGTGCAGCCCGTGATGGTCCAAGGCATGCTTGGCACCCACCACGACATTGCCGAAAAAACAAAACCCCATGGCGGTCTGGCGTTCGGCATGGTGACCCGGCGGGCGCACCGCTACAAAAGCATTCCGCGCCTCTTGGCCCAGCACCATGTCGACAGCGCGCACAACACCGCCGGCGGCACGATAGGCGGCCTTGAGCGTGCCGACAGACATATGGG
>CAYGMX010000456.1:0-2657 GCA_964351055.1 uncultured Loktanella sp.
GTGGTCGACCTTGACGGTCGGCGCGTTGGCGGTGCCGCCGCGACCAATTTGCTGGCGGGCCTGTCGAGCTCATCGGGGGTCTTTAACCGGCTCAACAAGCTTGTTTTCGACAAACCGCTGGTCTCTGCCGCAGTCTATCCTGTCCTGCGATCGGGCAGATGGTTCACCTTGTTCCTGATGGGGCGTCGCACCATCAATGATCAGGAAGACGCACGGATATCGCGACAGGGCCTTTTCGGGCTCATCTTTGCCATGTTCTCGCTGTTTCACGTCTTCAACTACATTTTCGAGTATGCGCGCGCGCCCCTGCAACTTGATTTTCTGGCAATTTTCCTGGCCGCACTGGTCTTGCTGTCGCGCCCTGCATCGCCGCGCGCGCTTTTTGCCCTGATGTTGGTCAGCACGATCAGCACCATCATACAGGCGCCGGCAACGTCCAATCATACCATGTTGCGGACAATGGTCCTGATCGGATACTGGCTGTCACTCTTGTATGCCTGCGCCAAAAGTCTGCCTGTCGCCAGTATCTTTGCCAACTTCATTCTTGCCGGACGCGGTTCGCTGCTTGTGATGTACGTCTATGGCATTTTTCACAAGATCAACACGGATTTCCTCGATCCCGACGTCAGCTGCGCGATCTGGCTTTGGGACCAGATGCTGCCGCCGCTGCGCTGGATCCAGCATCCGCTGATGGACTACACGGCGATTTACGCCACCTTCATTGTCGAAGGTATCGTGATGCTGGCGTTGATTATCCCGCGTGCCCGCTACTGGGGCATGGCGCTGGGCATCAGCTTTCACATGCTTTTGGCCCTTAGCAATTACTCTGCCTATATCAGCTTTACGACCTTGACGATTTCCTTGCACGTTCTGTTCCTGAGTGCGGCACAGATCGACCGGATCAACGCCTCTTCGCTGATGGAGTGGCTCAAAGAGCGTGCGCAGAAACCCACCAACAAGCTGGCGTTTTTGATCCTTCTCTTTGTCGGTGGTTTTGCGATGTCTGAAGGATATAACAGCTATGCGAGCCTCAGCCTTCTGCCCACGGTCATCGTGGTTTGCTACATGATCATGCGCGAAGGCCGTGACCCGCAAAGCGAACGCAACCAGAAACACGCGACAGCCGCCTATGTGATCGGTACCTTTGTCACCGCCCTTTACTTTGTGAATGGTGCGATGCCCTACGTCGGGCTCAAGACGGCGCAGACGGTGAACATGTTCTCCAACCTGCGGCTTGAGGGTGGTGTCAGCAATCACTTGCTGTTCACGGATACCCCGGAGACTTTCAGCTATCTCCAAGATGTGGCGACCTTTACAGGCCAGAACGATGATCCGGTCTTTGGCCGCTATCAGCAGACCGGTTTCGGGATGGTTTACTATGAACTGCTGGGTCGCTTGGCTGATCATCCTGAGGCAAAGGTCAGCTTTACCATGGGTGGGCAGACATACACCGATGTCGGCGCGCCCGATTTTCAAGGCGATATCGACGCCATGTTGCATCCGGCCTTTATCCGCAAATGGTTCCATTTCAGACCGGTGCAATTCGACCGCTTCGGCCCCTGCAACTAGGTTGCGTCAAGGCCGGGGGAGGGTATGCCCTAACGTGGCATCGGATTGGTCGCCTGCTTGTAGGGTTCCCAATTCCTGATCTCTGGATAGTGCAGCGCCCGCCAATCCCTGATCCTTGGGTGCATCATCTTCTTCCAAGCATAGGGCACCAGCGCGACCATGGTCATCACCGCATAACTATGCGGGAGTTGCGGTGCCGCGTCTGCGTCATAGGTCTGCAAAAGCGGAAAACGCCGCGTCGGTTTATAATGGTGGTCGGAATGGCGTTGCAGGTTGATCAGCAACCAGTTCGTGGCGCGCTGTGTTGCGTTCCATGAATGGCGCGGCAACACATGCTCGTATTTGCCATTGCCCAGGTGTTTGCGCGTCAGTCCATAATGTTCGACGTAATCCACCAATTCTAGCTGGAAAACGGCCCAGAAAGCTTGGGTTGCAAACAAAAACACGCCCCATCCGCCACCGATGCCCCACGCCAGCGCAACGAAACCCGCCTGCAACCCCCAATAAAGCCAGAAAGGGTTGGACCGATGATACCAAGGCAGGTCCTTGCGGGCGAGCATCCCCTTTTCCGCTTTGAAGGCCGACACCAGCGATTGATACAGGACGCGCGGGAAGAAATGGTAAAAGCTTTCTCCATAGCGTGCTGTCACCGGATCGCGCGGCGTGCCGACATAACGGTGATGCACCAGCAGATGTTCGGACCGGAAATGCGAATAAAGCACCGAGGCCAGCAGGATATCGGCCAACCACCGTTCCATCTTGGGTTTCTGGTGCATGAGTTCATGACTATAGGTGATGCCGATTGTTCCCGACAGGATGCCGAGGGCGGCAAACAAAAGCCATTCCTCCCAACGGTCCAGATGACCGGACTGCACCACATAGGCCATGATCCCGAAGATCGTCAGCAACTGAACCGGTGCCCACAACAGCGTGATCAGTTTGTGCCAGAACAGATGTTTTTCGGGCGTTTCGGCATCAGGGTTTGCGGTGTTCTGCCCCAAGACAAAATCGAGACCGCCAAAAAGGTACCAAGTTGACAGCGGCAATAGTGGGATCATCCATCCCCCTTGCACCGCGGGCAGAATGGA
>CAYGMX010000457.1:0-2628 GCA_964351055.1 uncultured Loktanella sp.
ACGATCTATGTCGGCGAGTTCCTGAACGGTCAGCGCAGCGGCAAGGGCGAGATTACGCTGCCCGACGGCTTTACCTATGTCGGCGATTGGCAAGACGGTGAAATCAGTGGTGTTGGCGTGGCGACCTATTCCAACGGTGACGTCTATGAAGGCAGTTTTGTGCGCGGTCGCAGACAGGGCGAAGGCACCATGCGCTATGCGACCGGACAGGAAAGCATTGGCACTTGGTCTGACGGTGCACTGGTTTCTGAGACAACAGCAAACGAATAAGCGGTAATCGATACCCCACCAAAACAAAGGCTGAGCCAAAATCAGCCCATGTTTTGTGTCTAGACCGTTTCGCCCGCATCCAGTCGCGAAAGCCATGCCTCTGCGTCGTCCAGTACCGTCTTGCGCCGGTTGTCATCCATCCTGTCCCAGACGCGATACATATTGCCCATGCGCGGATTGGACGTGAACCTATCCCTGTGCCGGTCCAGAAAATGCCAGTAAAGCAGGTTGAAAGGGCAGGCATCCGGTCCGGTCTTGTCCTGCACGCGGTAAACACATGCGCCGCAATAATCAGACATCTTGTGAATATAATTGCCGGACGAAATATAGGGCTTTGACGCGATGATCCCGTCATCGGCAAACTGGCTCATGCCGATGACATTGGGCGCCTCGACCCATTCATAGGCGTCGGCGTAGACCGCAAGATACCATTCATGGACCTCTGCGGGGGCGATCCCCGCCAAGAGCGCGAAATTCCCCGTCACCATGAGCCGCTGGATATGATGCGCATAGGCATCGTCGCGGGTTTGTGCGACAGCTTTTTCCATACAATTCATTCTGGTGGCGCCGCCCCAATAGAGCGCCGGAAGTGCGCGTGCATGGTCCAGCGCATTGCGGGTCACATAGGCGGGGCCTTCGCGGAAATAGATACCCCGCATGTATTCCCGCCAGCCGATGATCTGACGGATAAAACCTTCGACCGCATTCAGTGGCGCATCCCCTGCCCGATACGCGGCCTCAACCTGTTGGCAAACATCCAGCGGGTCCAGCAAACCCGCGTTCAGGTAGAAGCTGATCAGCGCATGATAAAGAAACCTGTTTTCTTTCAGCATCGCATCCTGAAAGTCACCGAACTTTGGCAGACCACCCTTGATCCAATGGGAAAGCTGTTCTTGGGCTTGCGCGCCATCGGTCGCAAACCAGAAAGGCAGCAGCGTGCCAAAATTCCCGCCAAACCTGTCTTGCACAAGATCAAGCACGTCTTGATCGGGAGAGAACCGCAGCGGCCCTTCAAAATCGACCTGATCCGGTGCAGCTTTGCGGTTGTCGTGGTCATAGTTCCATTTGCCGCCTTCGGGCTGGTCACCATCCATCAGAAGGCCCGTCTTGCGGCGCATCTCGCGATAGAAATACTCCATTCTCAACTGCTTGCGGCCTTCAGCCCAAGCGTCGAAATCCGCGTGCGATGCGATGAAGCGTGTATCGGGCAGGGAATGGGATTTCAATGGCATCTCAGCCAATGCCGTGATCAAGCGCCATTCCCCCGGTTCGGTATAGACAACGCCAGCGGCATCCATCTCGGACGCGCGCCGGATCAATTCGCCCGTGATCGTGCCGGTATTTTGGGGATCGTCCAGCTGCGTGTAGGCGACCTGCCACCCGTCCGCCCGCAATTGCTTGGCGAAACGCCGCATTGCCATAAAGGTAAAGGCGATTTTCTTGGGATGATGCGGCACATATGTCGCCTCTCCCGTTACCTCGGCCATGACGACAAGGTCATTTTCCCTGTCCGCCTTTGCCAGCGCAGAGAGGGTAGGGCTGAGTTGATCGCCCAGAACCAGAACCAGTCTCACCAGACGATCTCCTGTCCGGCATAGTCATAAAACCCGCCGGTCTGGGCAGGTGTGAGATTTGCAATGACACCCAGCAGGTTTTTTGCGGCCGCGTTTGCGGGCACGGTCTTGTGCCGCGCCGCATAGTCTGCGGTAAAAGGCGTTTCGACCGTGCCCGGATGCAAAGCCACACAAACCGACGCCTTGTGGGAGCGGGACAACTCTATTGCGGTCCCCCGCACGATCTGGTTCAGCGCTGCTTTCGAAGCGCGATAGGAATACCAGCCGCCAATGCTATTGTCGCCGATCGACCCGACCCGCGCAGACAGCACAGCAGCAACCCCGCGGCCGTCTTTCGGCAAGAGGCGCGGCAGGTGCCGCAAGATCAACGCCGGACCTATGGTATTGACGGCAAAGACCCGCGCCATGTCATCCTGTCTGATTGCGGCAAGGCTCTTTTCCGGCGTTCCGCCATGCGGGGCAAGAATACCGACCGCCACGAATATCAGGTCAAAGGTGCCCGACAGCCGCGCCATCGACCGCTCGACCGAGGCGGCGTTGCCCACGTCAAAGCCGTCGATTGACCGCGACAGTCCCGACACATCCCATCCGTCTTTCTCAAGATGCTGAAAAACTGCCGATCCGATGCCACCGCTCGCCCCGATAATCAATGCCCGCATGAAACCTCTCCTTTGACTTGAGGCCACTTAGCGCCACCTCAACAAGGAACAAGGAGGAACACCATGCGTCTTGCGATCTCGGTCCTGACCTGTCTTGCCGGCCCCGTGGCGGCGCTCGAACTGAC
>CAYGMX010000458.1:0-2628 GCA_964351055.1 uncultured Loktanella sp.
ACCTGCAACTGGTGCGCGGCTCTGGCCGGTCCGAAAACCGTGTCAACGAAATTTCAGAAATCACGATGGGCCTGAAAGCCATTGCCAAGGAACTGAACATCCCGGTCATTGCCCTGTCACAGCTTTCGCGGCAGGTGGAAAACCGCGAGGACAAGCGCCCGCAACTGTCGGACTTGCGCGAATCCGGATCGATCGAGCAAGACGCCGATGTGGTCATGTTCGTCTACCGCGAGGAATACTACAAAGAACGCGAGAAACCGGGCGATCACGAGATGGAAAAGATGGCCCAGTGGCAGGAAGAAATGGACCGCCTGCATGGCAAGGCCGAAGTGGTGATCGGCAAGCAGCGGCACGGGCCAATCGGCACCATCGAATTGAGCTTTGAAGGGCGCTTTACCCGCTTTGGCAATCTGGTGAAGCCTTGGCAACAAAGCGAAGACCAACAGTTCTAGGGCGGACGGACCGGTGCGCAAATGACTTGCCCCGCGCCCTGCCCCCTGCCAAAAGGTCGACATGAGTACCGGACGCCTCACAATCGATCTAGATGCCATTGTCGCCAACTGGCGCGCATTGGACGCGATGACCGGTTGCCGCACAGCGGCGGTGGTCAAGGCCAACGGTTACGGTCTGGGCTCTGCGCCGGTGGCCAAAGCGCTGTTCAAGGCAGGCGTGCGCCAGTTTTTTGTCGCTGTAGCAGAAGAGGCCGTGCCAATCCGCGAGGAATTGGGGCCAAAGCCAGAAATCAGCGTTTTTTCGGGCCACATGAAGGGTGACACAGACCTGATCCGCGATCTGCGTCTGACGCCGATGCTCAATTCTGTAGAGCAGCTGACCCATCACTTTGAAACCCTGCCTGGCCATCCTTTTGGTATCCAGCTTGATACCGGTATGAACCGTTTGGGCATGGAACTCCAGGAATGGGCGGCGATTGCAGAGCTGGCCTTGGCGCAGAACCCTGTTCTGGTCATGTCGCATCTGGCTTGTGCGGATGAACCTGACCATCCGATGAACCCATATCAGCTTGAGAACTTTCGCAAAATGACCGACGGCATTCAGGTGCCGCGGTCGATTGCGGCAACCGGTGGTATTTTGCTGGGACCTGAGTACCATTTTGATCTGACCCGTCCGGGGATCGGTCTTTATGGCGGTCTGCCGTTCGAAAACGGAACCCCGACCGTTGAACTGGACCTGCCTATCGTGCAGATACGCGATGTGGCCGAGGGCGAGGTCGTGGGTTATGCCAACGCGTGGCAAGCGGCGCGCGCGTCACGCATTGCCACGGTGTCTGGCGGTTATGCCGACGGGATTGCGCGTATCCTGTCGGACAAGGCGACGCTCTATCACGGTGATATCCCCTGTCCGCTGGTTGGGCGGGTGTCCATGGACCTGCTGACCATCGACATCACAGACCTGCCCGACACCCCCGCAAAGCTGACACTGATCGGGCCGCAACAAACGGTTGATGATCTTGCAAAGGCTGCAAATACGATCGGCTACGAGGTGCTGACCCAGCTTGGTTCGCGCTATCATCGCAAGACCTACGGCAAATAGCCTTGCAATTTGCGGCGCCATTCCCAAAGTCTTTGGTAATGATTTACAAGGATTTTTCATGCTGAACCTGCTGCGTGCCGCAAACCTCGCCCTTTTGATCCTTTTTCCGATCGCATGGTTTGCACCCCTTTTGCGCGCGGGCTTGCTGCCGCTGTTCGGACTTAGCGAGATATCGGTGATTTCAGGGATGCAGGCACTTTGGGAAAGCGATGTGGCGCTGGCGCTTCTGGTGACCGCATTTGCGCTTTTTGCACCCTACCTGAAAACCATTGGGCTTGCTTTGGTCCACTTTGATCTGTTGAAAGACCAAACGCTTCCTGTCCTGTCATGGATCGGGAAACTGGCGATGGCGGATGTGTTCCTGATCGCGCTTTATATTGTTGTGGTCAAAGGCATCGGTATTGGCCGCGTCGAAACCGGTTGGGGGCTTTACATGTTTACGGCCTGTATTCTGGCGTCAATCGTGATTTCCGCGCTTACGCCGCAGGCGAAGGTCAAATCATAGCCCATTGCCCATGGGTGAAATTTGGTCCAAAAGGTGAACATGGCCAAAGACCTTTCCTTTTCCTGTTCTGAATGTGGTGCAGCATTTCGCAAGTGGTCGGGGCAATGCGACGCATGTCAGGCGTGGAACACGATCAGCGAAACCAAAGCCTTGTCGAGCGGACCCAAAGGCAAGTCGCTAGGTGCCATGCGCGGCAAACCGATCCCGCTGACCGATCTGGACACGCAGGAAAAGGAACCGCCCCGCACGCAAGCCGGCGTCGGCGAATTGGACCGTGTGCTGGGAGGCGGACTGGTCAAGGCTTCGGCGCTGCTGGTGGGGGGCGATCCGGGGATCGGGAAATCAACGCTTTTGCTGCAAGCCGCTGCAAGATTTGCCCGTAATGGCTTGAAAGTTATATATATTTCTGGTGAGGAATCGAACGCACAGGTCCAAATGCGCGCCCGCCGTCTGGGGCTGGAGAAGAGCCCGGTACTGCTGGCCGCCGAAACCAATCTGCGCGATATCCTGACCACGCTGGAGGCGGAAAAACCCGACCTTGCGATCATCGATTCCATTCAGACCATGTGGGC
>CAYGMX010000459.1:0-2622 GCA_964351055.1 uncultured Loktanella sp.
CGGCTGTGTTGGACGACTAGGATGCGCTGGCCGAAAGATGCTGAAAACTGGCCCTTGCAACAACATTCACGGCTTGTCCTGCACAGGCCTCACAAATGGCATGTTCAGGAAAGCGGGACAGGCGAAACGATCCTGCTGCTGCATGGCGCAGGCGGCGCGACCCAAAGCTTTCGGCATCTTTTCCCTCTTCTGTCGCAAACACATCATGTCGTGGCAATCGACCTGCCGGGGCAGGGATTTACGCAGCTGGGTGCCCAGCAAAGATGCGGATTGGATCACATGGCCGAGGATATTCTTAGCCTTGTGCGTCACGAAGGCTGGAAGCCCGCTTTGATCGTGGCGCACTCTGCCGGTGCGGCCATTGCGCTGCGGCTTTGGGAACTTGGGCTGCGCCCGCGCAGCGGGATATTTGCAATCAATGCTGCGCTGGGGAACTTCAAAGGGATGGCAGGATGGCTTTTCCCTGTGATGGCCAAGGCACTTGCGGTCACGCCGTTCAGTGCCCGTTTGTTTGCCGGCACAACAACCCGCAATGCCGTCCGCAATCTTGTGATTGGGACGGGGTCGGCTTTGGATCTGGATGGATTGGAGCTCTACTATCGGCTGGCAACCGATACGGGTCATGTCGATGGCACGCTGTCAATGATGGCCCAATGGAAACTTGACGGTTTGCTGTCGCGGCTTGGCCAGATCGAAGCACCGGTACATCTTGTTACGGGGCTGTCAGATAAGGCCGTACCGCCGCAGATCAGCCGCGAAGTCGCTAAGCGCCTGCCCAATGCACGACTGACCGAATTACCCGGTCTGGGGCATCTGGCACATGAGGAAGATGCCAAAGCGATCGCGGCTTTGATACGGGACACGTAAAAGGGCCGCCGCGGTTTGCCGCGACGGCCCTTGTTCTGGAGTTGGCGCTATGGCTTAGTTTGTCGCTTCAGCGCCGAATGTGGAAAGATAGGCATAAAGGTCATAAGCCTGTGATTCCTCACGGACCTGATAGGCCATCTTGCCGCGTGCGCGGCGGTCTTCCAATGTCTCGCGCAGCCAACCTGTCGGGTCCTGAACGTAGCCTACAAAAGCGGCTTCGGTCCAAGGTGTCTCTGCTTCGCCCAGCGCAAGCAAAGCGTCGCTGTAGCGGAACCCTTCAACCGACCCCATGGTCCGGCCTGCGATGCCGTAAAGGTTAGGGCCTGTCTGTGCATTGCGACCGGCAAGTACTTCACCGGAGGCGTCTGCAACAACGTGGCACGCAACGCACTGACGATTGAACTGCTCTTCACCAGCGGCGGCATCGCCGATCGTGGCGGCATGGCCGTCGGCAAAAGCGGGTGCGGAAAGCACAGCAAAAGCTGCTGCAATTGTAAAACGTTTCATGATCGTATTCCTCTTCGATCTGGTTCTGTGACCGTTCGCCCCAGTCGCTGTGCAATGTAATACAAACAACGTGGCGGTCTACCCCCGTATGCAAAAGATTATGTGATGCGCGTCAAGCTACCGCATGGGCAAGGGCACACTGCTTCCACAAAACCCTTAAGGCATTGATAAGATGGTCAATATCGGCATCCTCATGCAGCGGGGACGGGGTAAAGCGAAGCCGCTCTGTCCCTTTGGGGACGGTCGGGTAATTGATTGGCTGCACATAAATGTCCCATTCGCGCATCAGATAATCGGCCAACATCCGAGTCTTGACAGGGTCGCCGATCATCACCGGCACGATGTGGCTTTCATTGTGCATATGCGGGATACCCTCGCGGTCCAATGCGGCCCGCAACCGTGCAACCTGACGGCGTTGCTGGGCACGTTCGATCTCTGAATTCTTGAGATAGGCGATGGATGTCCGCGCAGCCGCAGCCACCGCAGGCGGCAAGGCCGTTGTAAAGATAAAGCCGGATGCAAAGCTGCGGATAAAGTCGCAAAGTGCAGCAGAGCCGGTGATATATCCACCTACAACGCCAAAGGCTTTGCCCAAGGTGCCCTCGATCAGTGTGATGCGATCAGCGAGACCTTCGCGTTCGCTGACGCCGCCACCGCGTGGGCCGTACATGCCAACGGCGTGCACCTCGTCCAGATAGGTCATCGCGCCATATTTCTCGGCGACTTCGACAATCTCGCGGATGGGCGCAATGTCCCCGTCCATTGAATAGACGCTTTCAAAAGCGACGATCTTGGGCACATCGGCGGGCAGGGCGCGCAGTTTCATTTCCAGATCACGCACATCGTTGTGCTTCCAGATCACCTTGTTGGCGCGGGAATGGCGGATGCCTTCGATCATCGAGGCATGGTTGCCCGCATCTGACAGGATGACGCAGTTTTCCAGACGGCTGCCGAGCGTCGACAGCGCCGCCCAGTTCGACACATATCCCGAGGTAAACAGAAGGGCGGCCTCTTTGCCGTGCAGATCGGCCAATTCCCGTTCAAGCAAAAGGTGATCATGATTTGTGCCGGAAATGTTTCGGGTGCCCCCTGCGCCTGTGCCGGTGCGCTCGACCGCTTCGCACATTGCGGCGATGACCTTGGGGTGTTGGCCCATGCCAAGATAGTCGTTCGAGCACCAGACCGTGACGTCGCGCACACCGTCTTCGGCATGGTTGGCCGCGCGGGGGAATTTGCCGCATTTGCGCT
>CAYGMX010000460.1:0-2603 GCA_964351055.1 uncultured Loktanella sp.
GCCTCGGGTGCCGGCGCGTCCGCTTGGGGCGCAGCCGCTTCGGTCTTGGGCGCTTCTGCGGCAGCGGCACGGGCTTTGCGCTCGGTTGCTGCATCCGCCATCGCCTTGCTCATCTTTTCCTTAGCCGCCTGCCGTTCTTCCGAGAGCGCGGTCGTCGCGGGGCCCTTGGTCATGCCCGTCGCTTCCTTCAGCTTGTCGGTGCCGAACTTTGTGGGGTTAGTTGCGGCCTTGAGCGTCTTGGAAACCTCATTCACACCGGCATCATTGGCCGCCTGTTCCATAGCGCGCGAGAACTCCCGCGCCATCATGCGGGCCTTTCCGGTAAACTGCCCCATGGTGCGGAACAAGCGAGGAAAATCCTTGGGACCGATCACAATCAGGGCCACGATGCCGATCACCACCATTTCGCTCATGCCGAGGCCAAACATCAGGCGCAGTCCTTCACGTTAAATGAGCCGGTCAATCAGACTTTGTCTTTTTCTTCGGCGGGGGTCACGTCTTTGGCGTCTGCCATGCCCTCTTCGATCTCTTTCTTGCCGTCATCGACGCCCTTCTTAAAGGCGGTGATGCCTTTGCCGACTTCACCCATCAGGCTGGAAATCTTGCCGCGTCCGAACAGGACCAGCACCACAACTGCGATCAAAAGCAGACCGGGAAGGCCAATATTGTTGAGCATCTCTCTCTCCTCTTGCGGACCTGTTGCCCGCGTCAATTTATCTCTCTGACCAGACAGATAGGGCCGGATTGGCGGCAAGGAAAGTGGGAATTGCAGAATTCGACCTTCTCAAGCCCCTTTTTCACAAGGGTTTTCAGCTTTTAGTGACAATAACTTGTCAGTTGCCAGAAAATTGGCAAAACTGCAACGAATCGGAAGGAAAACCATGCGCCGCGCCGACCGCCTTATGCAGCTTGTCCAAGTCCTGCGCGACGGGACCCTGCACCGTGCTTCTGACCTGGCCGCTGCAACGGAAGTGTCTTTGCGCACAATCTATCGTGACATGGAAACCCTTGCCGCCTCTGGCGTGCCCATCGAAGGCGAGCGCGGCATCGGGTACCGTGTTACAGCTGCAATCACCCTGCCCCCGCTCAACCTGACCATGACCGAGATGGAAGCGCTTCATTTGGGTCTGCATGCTGTGGGTCAAAGCACCGACGCGGAACTTTCCGCCGCTGCGCGGACCCTGTCATCAAAGCTCGACGCCGTGATGCCTGAAGATCGCAGCCGCGCTCCTGGAGGCTATGGCTTTGCCATCTATCCCTTTGCGGATGCTGCGCGGGGGTTCCAGCATTTACCCAGTCTGCGTCAAGCGGTACGCACCCGTCAGAAATTGGAACTGACACTACAAGACGAAACCAGAACGGTGCGCCCGCTGCAGATTGATTACTGGGGCCGCCTATGGACTTGTGTCGTCTGGTGTGAACGCAAAGCCGGATTTGATGAAATCCGCGTTGACCAGATTACCAAGATGCGCATTCTTCCAAGCCTCTTTGTTGACGAAAAAGGGAAATCACTGCGCGATTTCAATGCGTTGAAGCGGCAAAGCTAGAGCGAGAAAGCTAAAGCCAGTCGTCGGCGGCGATGATGGGTCGAAAATAGGCCATCATGCGCATTGCGCCCGGCTGACCCATCCGCCATGGCGCCACTCCGTGCAGCAGATGACGATCCAGCAGGATCGCCTGACCGCGTTTGGCCGTGATTTCGAGGCGCTTGCAGGTTTCAAAAGCCGTGCGTCGCGTGGCCTGATAGACTGCGGTCAGATCAATATCACCCCATGTCTCTGGCGGATGGCCTTCAAACAGCCGTGTGAAAGCCGCGCGCATCAGCATATGGCTGCCTTGCCAGACCACCAAGGGGCTTGCAGGTACGTCATTCAACGCAAAACCCACAATGAATCCATGTGGTTCACGCAGGTAACGGCGCTTTTCCGGCCCAACCGCGAGCAGACCATCGACATGCGCTGCATCACGGTTCCGGCGGTACCGATGTGCCGCTTCGCTTTCGTCATGGTCACGCCCGGGATAGCCCGGAAAGACGACCGACAGTTGTGCTGCGTGCCATAGATCCGGTGCCGTCACATGATCCAGCCACGCCCCCGCCAATGGCACACCCCCGACGCTGCCATCAGGTGCATTGGGCAAGGCATCAACGCCCACAAACCACGTTTGCCCGTGCCGCCGCTCGCCGCCGGCTTGCAACACATCGCAGCCGGCCAAATAGGCCGCATCTGCCCACGCCCCCACTGCGGCATCAGGCGCAAAGACGGCATAGCCGTCCGTCCTGAGCGCGTCAGCTACCATCCCACCGCCTTGCGCAGCATGTTCAGCGCCACCAAGACCAGAAAACCTGCAAAAACACGCCGGAGGGGAACAGGGTTCAATCTGTGGGCCAAGGCCGCCCCCCACGGGGCAGTCAGCAATGTCATCGACACGACCAGCCCAAACGCCACAAGATTGACGGCACCCACCGTGAAGGGCGGCGCATTTTCAATCTCGATGGTCAGAAAGCCGATGACCGAAGGCACCGCAATCAGCACGCCGAAACCGGCCGCCGTCGCAACAGCGCGGTGAATCGGCGCACCAAAAAGCGTCAGCAGAGGCACGCC
>CAYGMX010000461.1:0-2584 GCA_964351055.1 uncultured Loktanella sp.
GTCCCGTTGGGGCTAGATCGCCACCGTTGGCTACCGCAATTCGACCTTGGCCGAACATCTGGGCTATTCGCTGTTCCGCGTGATCGTGGGCTTCTTGCTGGGCGCGCTGGTTGGTATTCCTCTGGGCTATGCGATGGGTCTGTCCAACTGGTTCCGTGGCTGGTTCGATCCCATCGTGGAATTCATGCGCCCCGTGCCGCCGCTTGCCCTGATCCCTCTGGTGATTATCTGGGCGGGGATTGGCGAAGTTGGCAAGATCATCCTGTTGTTCCTTGCGGCGCTTTGGATTATGGCGATTGCCGCGCGGTCCGGCGTGTCTGGCGTGCGGATTTCCAAGGTGCATGCGGCCTATAGTTTGGGTGCCTCCAAATGGCAGATCATGCGCTATGTCATCATCCCCAATTCGCTGCCCGAAATTTTCACCGGTGCCCGCGTTGCCATGGGTGTCTGCTGGGGGACGGTTGTTGCAGCTGAACTGGTCGCGGCGGAAAAAGGGGCGGGCATGATGATTATGGTCGCGTCAAAATTCCAGAGCACGGATATTGTGCTGATGGGGATCATCCTGATCGGCATCATCGGTTTCAGCATCGATATGCTGATGCGGCAGGCCGAAAAATGGCTGGTGCCGTGGAAGGGCAAGGGTTGATTCCCGCAGCCTTGTTGACAACCAGAGCGCGAAAGGCGAAGGTTTGGAACCTTCGCCTTTCTTGATTTTTCAAAGCCATGATTTCAGACTTCATCCTTCTTGCCCCTGCGCTGATCGGTTTTCTGGTCCTCGTCTGGCTGCGCCGCCGCAAGGGCGCAGAAGACAACTTGCCTGCAAACGCCATTGTTGTGGACGGTTCCAACGTGATGCATTGGGGCGGCGATCCGTCAGCCGATGTGCTCGCAAGGGTGCTGCGCAATCTTGAAGCCAAAGGCCACACACCGATTGTTTTCTTTGACGCGAACGCCGGCTACCGACTTGGCGACAGTTACTATAACGAGGCAAAGCTTGGTTCTTTGATCGGGACACCCGCCAAGCATATCTGCGTTGTCGACAAGGGTGTCGTAGCGGATGAGGCGATATTGGCCTTTGCCTCTGACCACAACCTGCGGATCGTTACCAATGACCAGTTCCGCGACTGGCGCGTGCGGTTTCCCATCGCTTCCCAAAAGGGTAAGCTCTTGCGCGGCATCTGGCGGGAAGGGTCTGTGGTCTGGCGTGGGACTTTATGACCGCAGGTCCTGCGGGGTCAGCCGGAAGGCCTTGCCAAAACCGCCATTCAGGTCGATCCCTTGCGGGTCCAGCCGGTACATCTGGAAATCGGTGAAATCGTAGTAAAGGTTCGCCTTGGGAATGGCCGCGAGCCAGACTGTTTTCAAGGCTGCCTTGTCGGCCAGTTCCGCCTTGCACATCAGCGTCATGCGCGGATGTGTCAGCGGGTCGCCCTTGTTGCCCGGTTCGCCCACCAATGCGGCACAGGCTGGGTTGGCGTGCAGGGCTTTGGTATGGGTCGACAGTGTCGAGATCAGCGTTAGCAGGGCGCCTTGGCTCCAGATCATCGCCACCCGTGCTACATAAGGCGCACCAATGTCCGGGTGGTTCACAGCCAGCGCGCCAAATCGTGTATCGGCCAGCAACCCCTTGGCAAGGGCGCGGGCCGCATCATCGGTAGCATTGATCGGGTCGGGTTTGGGCATGGCCCCAGATTACGCCAGATTGGCAGCGGGGCAATCGCGGAATGCCTCGATTGCGGGGCCGATCCCGTCTAGCGCAAATCCTACGGTCTTGTCCCCAAGGATTGCGTAGGCGCGGGTATTGAACTGCAAACCGTTGAGGACGTTGCCGAAGCCACGGTCCTTGACGGACAGGCTGCGGCCATCGGGACTGATCCGGTGGCGGTCGGTCTGGATACTGATCGGGCGATCACTTGCAAAGGCCATGCCAAAAACCGGGTCTTCGGGCCAAACGCCATCGGAGAGGGTGACAGTAACCGTGTATTCGGTGATGGCCGGATCAAAAGTAACGGTCATTTCGCCCTCATCCGACGTATCGGTCAGGGTGCAGATCGGGCTGGCCGAAAACTCCCACGCAGTGGCAGGTGAGGCGAGCAGGAGGAGGGCAAGAACAGTGCGCATAGGCAATGACATAGGAGCCCTAGCGCAAAGGCAAGAGCAAGGCGCGTCGGGCGGGGTTCTCTCCGCCGGATTTATGCAAGGGGTGTCGGGCAGAACCCCGACCTGCGGGGTCCGGCCAGTGCCCGTTACTCGGTTGCCGCGTCCAAGCGTTCCGCGGTTTCTTTTGCAAAGGCTGCATCGTCGCCGCCACGTTCTGTCAGAAGCGCCAGTTTCGCCTTGGAGGCTTCCTGCGCTTGCGCAACGCGGTCTTGCAGCGACGGCAACAGAACGCGGTCTTCGTCCGGCGCGGCGGTCATCAGCATGGGCTGTTTGACCGGCAGGCCCGCCTGCTTGATCCTGACCCGCGCTTTGCGCATCTCCTCCTCCGCATATTCCTGCATTTTCCGACAGGTATTGGCATCGACCTGCTGCGCAATGAGCAAGTCGATATACGACTCTTTCACCAGCGCCCATTTGTCGATCA
>CAYGMX010000462.1:0-2153 GCA_964351055.1 uncultured Loktanella sp.
AAACATTCGGGGCGACCGTGCAGGCGCTGCGCAGCGGCGATGTCGATCTGGTGCTGACGGATGGCACGGCAGGCAACGGCTATGTCGAGGCATCTGATGGCGGGCTCAAGATCATCGGTGAAAAGCTGGGCACCGAGGATTTTGGGTTCATTTATCCCAAAGGCTCCGATCTGGTCGCGCCGATCAATGCCGCGATTGCGGATATGATGGCCGATGGCACGATTGACGCGCTCAACACCAAGTGGTTCCTTGACTACAAGCTGGGCGAATAAGCAGTAACATGGCCGCCTTGGGTTTGGACCAAGGCGGCAATTGCCCATGATCCCAACCTCACCCCGTGATAAGGATTTTCCTTGGTGGCTGGTCGCTGTTGTGGCGATCGGCCTTTATCTGTTCTGGCAGGTGCTGACCGTCGCGGAGTACAGCCGCGTGCTGTCCACCCTGCGCCAAGGGGTCTGGGTCACCGTCTACGTCAGTCTGGTGTCCTATACGATGGCCTGCGTCCTCGGTCTGGGGCTGGCCCTTGCCGGATTGTCGCGCTCCTTGATCCTGCGGCAAGTGTCGCGGTTCTATATCGAGGTTGTGCGCGGCGTCCCGATCATTGTCCTGCTGCTCTATGTGGCCTTTGTGCTGGCCCCTGCCATGGTCGCGGGCTGGAACTGGATCGCGCAATCCATCGGGCTCGACCCGATCCGCACCCGCGATTTTTCGCTGCTGTGGCGGGCTGTCATCGCACTGACCATCGCCTATTCGTCATTTCTGGCCGAGGTGTTTCGGGCGGGCTTGCAATCGGTCGATAAAGGCCAGATCGAAGCCGCCGAGGCGCTGGGGCTGAGCCGCTGGCAACGCTTTCGGTTTATCGTTTTCCCCCAAGCCCTGCGCACGATTCTGCCGCCTTTGGGCAATGATTTCGTGGCGATGGTCAAGGATTCCTCGCTTGTCAGCGTTCTGGGGGTCACAGACGTGACCCAATTGGGCAAAGTCACCGCGGCGGGCAATTTCCGCTATTTCGAAACCTATAATGTTGTCGCACTTGTGTATCTGACCATGACCATCACCCTTTCACTGGCGCTGCGCCGCTTTGAAAAACGCATGCGGCAACGATAGCTGGCAAGTCGGTCGCGGGCGCACTACTTTATGCGCAAAGGAGACCTGCCATGACAAACCCGCTGCTTTCTGATTGGGATACACCCTTTGGACTGCCCCCATTCGATCTGATTTCCGATGAGGATTTCGCCCCTGCCGTTGATGCCGCACTTGCGGAATCGCGCGCCAATATCGCCGCGATTGCGGGCAACCCTGAGGCGCCAACCTTCGCCAATACAATCGAGGCGTTAGAACAGGCGGATGAAACCCTTTCGCGTGTTCTGGGCGCGTTTTACAATGTCGCAGGTGCAGACAGTAACCCCGCGCGCGAGGCGCTCCAGCGTGAATTTGCGCCGCTGCTGAGTGCTTACGGGTCGGAAGTTTCGGAAAACAAGGCGCTTTTCGCGCGGGTCGAGGCGGTCTGGGATGCACGCGAAGATATTGATCTGACCGCAGAACAGGAGCGCGTCCTGATGCTGACCCGCCGTGGCTTTGTGCGGTCGGGTGCGCAGTTGGAGGGGGAAGCTGCGGAAAACCTCCGCGCTGTCAAATCGCGCCTGTCTGTTCTGGGCACGGATTTTACCCAGAACCTGCTGGCCGATGAACGCGCATGGTTCATGCCTTTGGGCGAGGGTGATCTTTCCGGTCTGCCTGACTTTGTTGTGGCCACGGCCAAGGCCGCAGGCGTGGAGAAGGATGCAGGCGGGCCGGTCGTGACCCTGTCGCGGTCCTTGATCGTGCCGTTCCTGCAATTCTCGGATCGTCGTGATCTGCGCCAGAAAGCCTATGAGGCGTGGGGCGCGCGCGGCGCGAACGGGGGCAAGACCGACAACCGCGCGATTGCGGCAGAAACGCTGAAACTGCGCGAAGAGCGGGCCAAATTGCTGGGCTATGCCACCTTTGCCGATTTCAAGCTGGAAACGGAAATGGCAGGAACGCCTGCTGCCGTGCGCGACCTGCTGATGCAGGTCTGGGAACCGGCCAAGGCCTCGGCGGAGGCGGATGCGAAAATGCTGGAGCGGATGCTACATGCTGACGGGTTCGATGGCCCGCTGGAGCCTTGGGAC
>CAYGMX010000462.1:2163-2582 GCA_964351055.1 uncultured Loktanella sp.
GCGCTATTACGCCGAAAAGCGGCGCAAGGAGCTGCATGATCTCGATGAGGCGGAACTGAAGCCCTATTTGCAACTGGACCGAATGATCGAGGCGGCGTTTGCCTGCGCAAACCGCCTGTTCGGGCTGGAATTCCAGCCGATTGAAGGCCCTGTCTATCACCCCGATGTGCGCCTTTGGGAAGTGACCCGCGATGGCGCGCATGTGGCGGTATTCATTGGCGATTATTTTGCCCGAGGGTCAAAACGCTCTGGCGCGTGGTGTTCGGCTATGCAGTCGCAACACCGTCTGGGCAAGGACGTGCGCCCCCATGTGGTGAACGTGTGCAACTTTGCCAAGCCAGAGGCCGGCAAGCCAGCGCTTTTGTCCTATGACGATGCCCGCACGCTGTTCCATGAATTCGGTCACGCGCTGCACCAGA
>CAYGMX010000463.1:0-2576 GCA_964351055.1 uncultured Loktanella sp.
GGACCGGGCGAGGGATCGGTCAAATCGGTCCTGCCCGATGCCCATACAGATTTCATTATCGCAGTCGCCGCGGAGGAATACGGATTGATCTGTGTGCTTGTCATCATTGCACTTTATGCCATCATCGTTGTCCGCTCGCTCTTGCGTCTGATGAAAGAACGCGATGTGTTCATCCGCCTTGCCGGAACCGGTTTGGTCTGCGCCTTCGGGGTGCAGGCGATGATCAATATGGGCGTGGCGGTCCGGCTTTTGCCTGCCAAGGGGATGACTTTGCCCTTTGTTTCCTATGGCGGCTCTTCGTTGATTGCTGGCGGGATTGCCGTGGGCATGTTGCTGGCATTCACCCGCACCCGCCCGCAAGGGGAAATCGGCGATATCCTGCTGCGACGGGCAAACCGATGAAGCCACCGCTCATTATCATCGCGGCAGGCGGGACCGGCGGGCATATGTTCCCTGCGCAGGCTTTGGCCGAGGCCCTGCTGGCAAAGGGATGGCGTGTGCGCCTGTCCACCGATGCGCGCGGTGCGCGCTATGCCGGTGGGTTTCCCGAGGCCGTCGAGGTCGGTGTCGTCGGCAGCGCCACATTTGCCCGTGGCGGCCTCGTGCAAAAACTGCTGGTCCCATTCCGCATTCTGGCAGGGATCGGTGCTGTAAAATGGCGGATGCTGCGGGACCGTCCTGCTGTTGTAGTGGGCTTTGGTGGTTATCCTGCGATTCCTGCGATGACCGCTGCTTGGGTCTTGCGCATCCCGCGGATGATCCACGAACAAAACGGCGTTCTGGGGCGGGTTAATCAGATTTTTGCAAGACGGGTCAACCAGATTGCCTGCGGGACATGGCCCACCGCCTTGCCCGCTGGGGTTGTGGGGACACATACAGGCAACCCTGTCCGTTCCGCGATACTGCAACACGCAGGTTCGCCTTATATCCCGCCGGGGGATTACCCGATGTCGATCCTTGTGATGGGCGGCTCGCAGGGCGCGCGGATCATGTCTGATATCGTACCGCCCGCGATTGCAGGCCTGCCGGAACATATCCGGCGGAACATAAGGGTCAGCCATCAGGCGCGGCCCGAAGACTTGCAGCGCGTGACCGACTATTATGCAGGCGAATTGATCTCGGCAGATGTGCAGAGCTTTTTCGACGACGTGCCGCGCCGCATGGCCGACGCGCAACTGGTGATTTCGCGCTCTGGTGCCTCGACGGTTGCGGATGTCAGCGTGATCGGCCGCCCTGCAATCTGGGTGCCTTATGGCGGTGCCATTCGTGACGAGCAAACCGCCAACGCCCGCCAGTTGGTTGAGGCAGGCGCTGCGGTCCTGATGACCGAGGCGGAGTTCGAAGTTCCCGCATTGGTCGAGCGGCTGACAGCCTTGCTGACCGACGAGGCGGGCGCGATGAAATTGGCCCAAGCCGCATTGGCTTGCGGCGTGCCGGACGCGACGGAGCGTCTTGTACACCTGGTTGAAAATCTGGCAGAGGCGGGCAAGAAATGATGGATGGGAACCCTGTGATGAGCGCTGCAACGAAACTCCCCCTTGATGTGGGGCCGATCCACTTTGTCGGCATCGGCGGCATCGGTATGTCTGGCATCGCCGAGGTGCTGTTGAACCACGGCTACACCGTGCAGGGGTCCGACCTGAAGGCGTCCAAGATTACCGACCGTCTGAAATCGCTGGGTGCGATCATCTTTGAAGGCCAGCGCGCCGACAATCTGGAAGGGGCCGAGGTTGTCGTCATCTCCTCTGCCATCAAAGCGGGCAATCCCGAGCTGGACGAGGCGCGCCGCAAAAAGCTGCCTGTTGTCCGCCGCGCGGAAATGCTGGCGGAACTGATGCGATTGAAATCGAATGTCGCGGTGGCGGGCACACATGGCAAGACCACGACGACCACGATGGTCGCGGCCTTGCTGGACGAGGGCGGGATTGATCCCACAGTGATCAACGGCGGCATCATCCATGCTTACGGGTCGAACGCCCGCATGGGGCAGGGCGAGTGGATGGTGGTCGAGGCGGATGAAAGCGACGGCACGTTCAACCGCCTGCCTGCGACGATTGCCATCGTGACCAATATCGACCCCGAACATATGGAACACTGGGGCACTGTCGAGGCGCTGCATCAGGGGTTTTACGAATTTGTGTCCAACATCCCGTTTTACGGTCTGGCGGTCTGCTGCACCGACGATCCTGACGTGCAGGCCTTGGTTGGCAAGATCACGGACCGCCGTGTTGTCACCTTTGGCTTTAATGCCCAGGCCGATGTGCGGGCCATAAACCTGACCTATCACGCTGGTGTCGCGCATTTTGATATCGCCTTGCAGGTTGAAGGCGCGATGATCGAAGGCTGCGAATTGCCGATGCCGGGCGATCATAACGTATCGAATGCCTTGTCGGCTGTCGCTGTGGCACGCCATCTGGGGATGAAGAAAGAAGAAATCCGGTCCGCCTTGAAAGGCTTCAAAGGCGTGAACCGCCGTTTCACCAAAGTGGGTGAAGTGGGCGGCGTGACCATCATCGACGACTACGGCCACCACCCCGTCGAGATTGCCGCCGTGCTGAAAGCCGCGCGCCAAGCGA
>CAYGMX010000464.1:0-2568 GCA_964351055.1 uncultured Loktanella sp.
GAGAAGGCAGTTCTATACCGAATGGTCATGGAAGAACATGTCTGCCCTTATGGCTTGAAGTCCATGGACTTGCTTGAGCGAAACGGCTTCACCGTAGTTGACCGTCACCTAACCACCCGCGAGGAAACCGACGCTTTCAAGCAAGAACATGGCGTTGAAACAACACCGCAAACGTTCATCGGCAACGATAGGGTTGGTGGCTATGACGATCTAAGAGAGCATTTCGGACAGGACGTGCCTGACGAAGACGCGACCAGCTATCAGCCCGTTATTGCCATCTTCGCTGTGGCCTTCCTTATGGCGCTCGGGTTGAGTTGGGCCTCTTTTGGCACATTCGTGACGCTCAGGGCATTTGAGTGGTTCATTGCGATTTCGATGTGCTTCCTCGCGGTCCAAAAACTGCAGGACGTCGAAAGTTTTTCGACTATGTTCTTGAATTACGATCTACTGGCGAAGAGGTGGATCCGTTATGGGTACATCTATCCTTTTGGTGAAGCGATTGCTGGCATTCTAATGGTTGCGGGTGCGCTACTCTGGTTAAGTGCACCAATCGCACTGGCGATTGGATCAATCGGAGCCGTCTCAGTCTTTAAGGCGGTTTATATCGACAAGAGAGAGCTCAAGTGCGCTTGCGTTGGCGGCAGTTCCAACGTGCCGCTTGGCTTTGTGTCGCTGACCGAGAACCTGATGATGATCTTCATAGGGCTGTGGATGCCAGCGCGCGCCTTGGGACTGTTCTAGTTTCTTTGCCGATGGCGTACAGCAAAATCTTAGTTTTGAAGCGCTGCAGCGTCCAAGGCATTCATGACGGCATTCGTCGAAAGAATTTCAGATAGGACAATCCCCTCCGGCGCATTGGGTCCGTAGACGATATTGAACGGGATACCGAAACGGTCATGGGCCTCCAGATATCGTGAAATCGCGGGATCAGATCGAGTCCAATCAGCCTGCATTGCAACGATATCATCAGTTTGAAATTTGATCACAACAGGCGCGCGGTCCAATACCAAAGCCTTGTTTGCTTTGCAGGTCAGACACCAGTCTGCAGTTACATCGACAAAAACTGTCTTCCCCTGAGAGACAAGCCGAGGAATCTCGCTACGCTCAAACGCGACCCAATTTTGGTCTAAGGACTTAGCTTCTCCTGAGGGTGTAAAGCTGCTTGTTATTGCCAGGCTGAAAACCGTGATCCCGGTCAGTATGGTAAGCCGCGTGTAACTGCCTGGCAGGCGAACAGTCGCCACGCATACAAAGAGAACTGCTAAGCCCAGCACGATCAAAGCAATGTCAAATCCGGCGACGCCCCTTAGAACCCATAGCAACCAAAGCGCTGTGCCAGCTAAAAGCGCACCGAGGAGCCACTTTATGGCAATCATCCACCTGCCAGGTTTCGGCATCATCCTGACCAAACCTGGCTTCCATGCAAAGATGAGGTAGGGCAAGGAGAGACCCAGCCCCAAAGCTGAAAACACGACAAAGACATCAAGCGGCCGTCCGGTCAGCGCAAAGGCAATTGCAGTTCCAAGAAAGGGTGCCGAGCATGGCGTCGCCAGAACCGCAGCAAACGCCCCTGTCGCAAAATCACCGGCATATCCTTCCCTGCCGCTCGAGCTTGCCAGTCGAGCTTGAAGCCCCGTGGGCAGTGAAATTTCGAAGATGCCGAAGAGGTTTGCCGCAAACACAACGAGAACCAGAAACATGACCGTCAGGAAAACAGGGCTCTGGAAGTGTAGCCCCCATCCCACAGTAACGCCGATGGACTGCAATAACATGATCGCCGCCGCCAGCACCCACATAAACGCGAGAACACCGAAGGCCGACATTAAAAAGCCGCTGCGGACCTCTCTTGCGGACTTTTCACCATGATTCAGTACTGAAGTCAGCTTGATCGAAAGCACTGGCAAAACGCAAGGCATCACGTTCAGGATCAAACCGCCAAGAAACGCAAATGCAGCGATCACCAAAACTTGCGCAAGATCAGGCATGCCAGCTACCAGTTCGAAAGGTGGATCAGGTATCGTATTCGACCATTCGGGGGTCGCGGTCACGGCACGGGGCCCATCTGTAAGGGTGACCTGTACAGGTGGCACATTTTTGTCGCGCGCGAGTATGGGTAGCTTGGCCCAAATTTCCGTTCTTGCACTATTAACCCGGATATCGGGTTTTCCGAAGGTAAAGCTTGGCCCCATCTCGGGGAATATATCCGGTGTCGAAAAGCTGTTGGAAGAACGGGCCGTCACATAAAGAGCGTCGTCCGTTATGACAGCTGTTTCGATAACGATATCACTGGCATCTGGGTCCAGCGGCACTTTTGCGGCAAATTCGGTGACAAGTTCACCAGCATTTAGGTCGATACCGACCCCGACAGGCAAGGCAAGGCTGAGCGTAAAGTCATGTGGGATGCAGATCTCTGAACAGGTAAGCAAGGTCACCTGAGCTTCAATATCTGCGGGTTTGCCAGCGATCTCCAACGTCACCTGAATAGGAAGGACAACGCGGTCGTGATATCCAAAATTTTCGATGCCGAATGCAGTGAACCGTTCGGGGGCTGGCCATAAAATTTGAACG
>CAYGMX010000465.1:0-2566 GCA_964351055.1 uncultured Loktanella sp.
GCCTCGCACAGCTTGCAGGCGATGCAGCGTTCCTCGCCATTGGGATAGCGGCGCAGCGCGTGTTCACCGCGAAAGCGCGGGGACAGTGGCCCCTTTTCATGCGGGTAGTTCAACGTCGCTTTGGGGGAAAAGAAATACTTCATCCCCAGCTTGAAGCCGACCCAGAAATCCTGAAGCAAGAAGTACTTGGCAGCGCGGGTGTAATCCATCTGTGTCATTGATCAGGCTCCAATCGCCCAGCGGGCCCAAAAGCCGCCGAGCACTTCGAATTTTGCAAGGAAAGAGACCAGCACGACCCAAGCCAGCGACATCGGCAGAAACACCTTCCAGCCAATCCGCATCAACTGGTCATAGCGGTAGCGGGGCGTGATCGCCTTGACCATGGCGAACATGAAAAAGACCAGCGCCATTTTCAGGACCATCCACAGGATGCCATCGGGCAACCCCGGAATGGGCGACAGCCAGCCGCCGAAGAACAACAGCGTGATCAGCGCACACATCAGGACCACCGCCATCAACTCGCCGATCATGAACAGCAGGAACGGGGTGGACGAATATTCCACCTGATAGCCCGCCACCAGCTCAGACTCCGCCTCTGGCAAATCAAAGGGCGGGCGGTTGGTTTCGGCCAAGGCACTGATAAAGAACAAAAACAGCATCGGGAAATGCGCGACCCAAAACCAGTTGAACAGGCCAGCATTCCCATCCTGTGCAGCGACGATATCGCCAAAGTTCATGGACCCCGCCGAGATGATCACACCGATGATAATCAATCCGATGGAGACTTCGTAGGAAATCATCTGCGCTGCGGACCGCAGTGACCCAAGGAACGGATATTTGGAGTTCGACGCCCAGCCGCCCATGATCACCCCGTAAACCTCGAGCGAGCCGATCGCGAAGATATAGAGAATGGCGACATTGATATCGGACAGCACCCAACCGTCATTGAACGGGATCACCGCCCATGCCACGACGGAAAGCACAAAGGCGATCAACGGTGCGAGGAAGAAAACAACCTTGTCAGCGCCCGCAGGGACAACGATTTCCTTGACGATATATTTCAGGAAATCCGCAAAAGACTGCAAAAGACCAAACGGCCCGACAATATTCGGACCCCGGCGCATCTGGACCGCAGCCCAGACCTTGCGGTCGGCGTACATCAGAAAGGCCAGTGCAACCAGAAGCGGGATCAGCACCAGCAGACACTGCCCCAAGATCACAAGGACAATACCAAGGTTGGTGTTGGTGAAGAATTCAACCATCGTTGTCGTCCTTATTCCGCAGCCAGTGGTGCGGCCTTGCGCGCCTTCGCGTTCGCACTCAGTTCCGCCATCAGGCTGGAGGCCCGTGCAATCGGGTTCGTCAGATAGAAGTCACGGATTGCGTTCACAAAATCCGCCTTGTCCAGCGGCCCAAGCGGCAGCGGCTGCCAAGCATTTTCCGCTAGGTCGTCAATCCGTCCAAGGTGCGGATGTGCCTTCACAATCGCCTGACGCAATTGCGCCATGCTGTCGTATGGCAGCGTCGCCCCCAATTCAGCGGAGAGCGCCCGCAGGATGGCCCAGTTTTCCTTGGCCTCACCCGGCGGGAAACTGGCGCGCAGCGCAAGTTGCGGGCGGCCTTCGGTGTTGACGAACAATCCGTTTTCTTCGGTATAGGCGGCAGCGGGCAGGATGATATCCGCACGATGCGCACCCCGGTCGCCATGGCTGCCCTGATAGATCACGAATGGGCCGGCAGGAATGTCGCCTTCGTCTGCGCCAAGGTTGTAAACCACCTCGGCCCCGTCAAGGGCGGCGGCAATTCCGCCATCCGTCACCGCATCGACATCCATCGCGCCAACGCGCGACGCAGCGGTATGCAACACAAGCAGGCCGGATTTCGTTTCTTCAGCAATCGCCATGACCTTGGCCAGTACGGCCGCGCCATCTTCGCGGCAGAGTGCGCCTTGCCCCACGATGATCAGAGATGGCCCGTCCGTTGCCGGATCAAACCCGCTGTCGGCCAGTCCCGCGAGCGCGGCCGGCCCGGTGCCCACAAGCTGATAGTCATAGGTCAGGTCCACGGCTTCGCCTACAAGACCCACGTTCGCGCCGCGGGTCCAAGCCTGACGGATGCGCGCATTCAGCACAGGTGCCTCGACCCTCGGGTTGGTCCCGACCAGCAGGATGGCGCGCGCGTCATCAATATCGGCAATCGTCGCGGTGCCAACATAGGCTGAACGGTTGCCGATGGGCAGTTTCGCCCCGTCAGTCCGGCACTCAACATGGCCGCCCTGCCCTTCAATCATCTGCTTGAGCGCAAAACCCGCTTCGACGGGGGCCAGATCACCAACCAGACCCGCGACTTTCTTGTCCTTCATAGCGGCAGAGGCAGCGGCAAGCGCTTCGGGCCAGCTTGCTTTGCGCAGCTTGCCATTCTCGCGGATATAGGGGGTATCCAGACGCTGTTTGCGCAGACCGTCCCAGACAAAGCGGGTCTTGTCGGAAATCCATTCCTCGTTCACGCCATCATGGTTGCGTGGCAGGAACCGCATGACTTCGCGGCCTTTGGTATCGACGCGGAT
>CAYGMX010000466.1:0-2564 GCA_964351055.1 uncultured Loktanella sp.
CAATCAATTCGCCGGATTCGCCTGGCGCGACATAGACGACATAGACGTCCACTCATCGCAACTCTGTCGACGGAACCGGCACGCCAATCGAATTCAACCGTGTCTTGCCGAATGGATTGAATGTCAGCACCGGAGAGGACTCTGTCAGTCCATAGCCTTCGAGGACAGGATGACCCGTTACCTTTTCCCAACGTTCGGCCACGACAGCTTGCAATGCCATGCCCCCCGCAGAGGCAAATTTGAGATATTTGGGCGGCGTGTCCTGGAACCAGATTTCATTATTCAAACCGTTGAACAGCGTATTCACGCCGCTCATCCACGTAATCTTGTAGTTTTCGAACGCCCGCTTGAGATTGCTCAGGGGGCGGGGGTTCGGGATCAGAATGTTGCGCGCGCCGATTGAATAGAAGCCCAGAAAGTTCACGGTAAAGGCGAAGATGTGATAAAGCGGCAGGGCGGTCAGGGCGACCTCTTTGCCTTTTTCGAGGTTCTGGATCAACTCCATCACCTGTTCCATGTTCATCAGGATATTTGTGTGCGTCAGCATCGCCCCTTTGGACACACCGGTCGTTCCGCCGGTATATTGCAGACATGCCACATCATCTGGACTGATCGAACTGCGGTACTCTTCGAGCGCGTTATGCAGGCTTTCATGCTTGGCGCGACCGGCCTTGATCGCCTCCGGCAGCCGGATATGCGGCATCGTGACCGGTTTAATCGTCTTGTCCCAATACTTTTGGACCGCACCGACGATCATCTTTGGCATCGCCGGCAGAAACTCTGCGACCCGCGTGACGATGACATTCGGGATCGGATGGCCTTGCATGGCCTCGACCAGTTTGTCTGCAAACATATCCACGATCACGATCGCAGAGGGCTCTGCATCTGCAAATTGCTTGGCCATTTCTTCGGCAGTGTAGAGCGGGTTTACATTGACGAGCACACATCCGGCCTTGAAAACCGCCATCGCGGCAACAGGATACCCAAGGCAATTGGGTACCTGAATGGCAACGCGGTCACCTGCTTTCAGACCTGCAATTTCGCGCAAATAGACGGCAAGCGCATCTGACATCTCGTCCGCTTGTCTGTAAGTCAGTGTGCCGTTCATCCCATTTGGCAAACATGTCGTGAAGGCAGGCAGATCGCCAAACACAGCCGCTGTTGCAGTAATGAAATCACCTAAAGTGCGGAATTGTGGGGCATCAATCGTCTTGCGGACGGACGGGCCATAAAAGGCCGTCCAAGGGCGTTCTTGATCTAACACTGGCTTCCTCCCAAAAGCGTTCGGGACAGACTATCCTGTATTGGCGTTTTGTGAAGTAGCTGGTTGCGGGGTGTGACCTTACGTTTCTTATCTCGCCCGTTGTCATGAAAACTTCGCAAAACTGATAAGAAACTGATGCGGATCATCTGTCAGATGCGGCCAAACGAGGGGTTGCTGCATGCTGAAAATCACGGATCTGACCAAGACTTTTGGTGCAAACACTGCTGTGGATCGCGCCAACATCACTGTCAAACAGCCGGCCATGATCGGGATTATCGGACGTTCGGGTGCTGGCAAGTCAACCCTGTTGCGCATGTTGAACTGTCTGACCGAGGTGTCGTCCGGCGAGATCGTCTTTGATGGATTGACCGTTTCCCAACTGCGCGGCACAGCGCGGCGCAATTGGCAATCACAATGCGCGATGATCTTCCAGCAATTCAATCTGGTCCCGCGCATGGATGTTGTTTCTAACGTCTTGCACGGCACGCTCAACCGCCGTTCCACATTGTCGACGATGTTCAACCTCTACCCGCAGTCTGACATCGAGCAGGCCATTGATATTCTGGATCGCCTTGGCATCGCAGAGCATGCCCCGAAACGCGCAGAGGCCTTGTCAGGTGGCCAGCAACAGCGCGTGGCAATCGCCCGTGCGCTGATGCAGGACCCGCGGATCATTCTGGCCGATGAGCCGATTGCCTCGCTTGACCCGATGAATGCGCAGGTTGTGATGCAGTCCTTGCGTCGCATCCACGAAGAGGACGGGCGTACGGTTATCGCCAACCTGCACACCCTTGATACCGCTCGTCGCTATTGTGACCGCGTGATCGGGATGCGTGACGGCCGGATCGTTTTTGATGGCACACCGGAACAACTGACCACGGGTGTTGCGCGCGACATCTATGGCGCTGGTGCGGATTTTTCCGAGGCTGCCACCTCCACCGAGATCGATACGCTCCCAAGAGCGTCCGAAGCCGCGGCGCAAGCCGTGCATGCCTGACCGCCTGAGGTCCAACTTGCCCGCGGCTGCCGCGGGACCATCCGGAGAAAAACTATGAAAAAGCTCATTGCAACCGCATTGATCACCACTGCCCTGACCGCCCCTGCCTTTGCGCAGGAAGCGATCACCGAATTCCGCATCGGTCTGCTTGGCGGCGAAAACGCGCAGGACCGTCTGGCGTCTAACGAATGTTTCCGCGCCTATACCGAAGAAGCGCTGGGCGTGCCCACCCGCCTGTTCACTGCCGCTGACTATAACGGCGTCATTCAGGGCCTGATCGGTGGCACACTGGACATGGCATGG
>CAYGMX010000467.1:0-2558 GCA_964351055.1 uncultured Loktanella sp.
GGAAAAAATGCCCCGAGTAATCCCAGACAAAGCCGTCCTGCTTGATGGTCTTGCAATAGCCGCCAATCGCTTTGTCGGCATCTAGGACCAGATAATCTGCATCGCCCAAGGCGGCTGCGGTCGATAGCCCGCTGATGCCGGCCCCGATAATCAGTGTCTCGGTCTTGTCCATGGGCCAGTTTCCTCTGTTCGAATTTTCGGATAATTTCGGAGCTCAGCCAGCGCGCTTGCTTTGAAAAGCCTTGATAGCCGCGTTGTAACCAAGAATGGTTTTGGTGGCGACAGCGTCAGGGCTGTAAAGCTCTGTGCAATCCACCCAAGCCTGCCGCCCGAGCTTTTGTGCAAGTGCAGGGTCGTCTAGCAACCGCTGGCAGGCGTTGACCATTGCGTCCAGGTCCTGACTGGGGATCAAGAGCCCGTTCCGTTCATCCTCGATCACCTCGACAATCCCACCTACGGCTGTGGTAACCAGCGGACAGCCCAACGACATCGGCTCAAGCAGCATATAGCCCATTGTGTCATACTGGGCTGCGATCAAGGTCAGGTAATGGCTGGTGCGCAATGCCATCAGGTCACCATGGCTCATCTGTCCAGGGTAATCGACGCGCGCGCGCAACTCTGGATCAAAGTTCTGTTCGAAAAATTCCTCGAAGTGCACTGTGCCGTTTTCGGATTTCAGGCCTTGGTCCGGCCCGATAAAGGTAAGCGTCAAGTCCGGGTTGGTTTCGGCCAGTTTGGCGAAGGTCCGAAGCACCAGATCGCCGCCTTTGATGCTGTCAAAGCGCCCGACAAACAGAATTTTGTTCCGATCACAACGATCGACGTGCCAGATTTCGTCTTCGGGGGCAGAAATGATCGGTGTTGGGATGATCGTGCTATTCGCCAAAGGGAGATTGTAATGCTTTTTCACCGCGCTCAGCGTATCGTTGCAGTTCGCCGTAACATAATGGGCCGCCTTGATCGCCCGTCCTTCCTGTTCGCCGCGCTGTTGGTTGAACGGCAGGATCGACATGGCATCGTTAAAGTAGCCCGTCAGGATAAACGGACCATGAAGTCGCAACGAGACAGGAACGATATTCATCATTGAGAGTGAAGCACTCCATCCGAATGATTCCTCGATCTCGAAGACCTCGACCCCTTTTTCTTTGACCAGCTCACGAATCGCCGCCTTGATCTTCGCGGCGCGCTGGATGCTGGCGTAGGGCACAGAGGTCAGCCTTGATTGCATGCGCTGCCAGAGCCTTTGAAGGAATGGAAAACGGATTTCTTCGAGATCGACCGTGTGAGGGTCTTTTTCACCTGCATCAGGGGTCACGATATAGACCTCGTTCCCGAAAGCCCGAAGCGATGACACGAGTTGCGAAGTATACGTCACAATGCCGGATGCAACGCGCCCCGGCGGCCAGGAAGAGACATAAATTGCAATCTTCATGGGCTTATCGAAATTTTCATTCATATCCAAAACCTGACGAGACAAAGTGCTTGTCCAGTAAACCTATTAACCCAGCGATCAAAGACAGTGCGGCCCCGCCTGAATTTGGACGGGCCGCCTTTGACGCTAACGTAGCGGGGTCTTGGATTCCATGCCAGATTTCCGGTGCATTTGCTTGGACCTGTGGCAAATTTCCCCTTGGGTGGGGAGGGGCAAAGCCGCTAGAGGACGGACTGCAACAGCCTGGCGGCGCCCCAGCCCAGCAGTGCCCCAACCGCAACCAACGGCAGCATGCGCATTTCCGACAACCAAGAGACCCACCCCTCGCTGCGACCCTTGACGAGAAGGACCAGTATCTCGGGTATCCGATGCAACGCGACAACAAAAAGAGCGGCCGTCACCGATCCATATCCAAAGACCGCGATCAACAGCATGATCCAGATTGAGGCCGCGCGCACCAGACTCAACATCGTCATTTCCCGAAAGCGGCGCTGGGCGCTATAGGCTTCGCGCAGCAAGCCCGGTCCGATCAGGATCAAACCGATAGCGAGGATTTGGATCATCCCCGCAACTTCGGAATAGCGATCATCATAGATGATCCGGACCAATGTGGGGGCGAATGTCAGCAATACGCCCGCACCGAACATCGCAACACCATCAAACAATATGCGATAGCGATAATAACGCGTCCGTACATGGCTGGCGTCACCATCCTTTTGCAAAGCGGTAAAGACTTGCAGCCCCATTTGCCCATGAACAGAGTTGAGGAAGAGTTCGACCAAATCGACGATCTGGCGCGCAATGTAATAGAAACCAAAGGAACTCGCGGACATCGCAAAGCCGAGCACCAAACGGTCCGCCACAGTGACCACTGCTGTCAGTGCAGAGTGACTGATGATCCATTTGCCGCGTGCAATGATCACCCGGAAGTCAGCAATGCTCCAGTTCAGGCGCATTCTGGGCCCAGTGAACATCGCGTAGCTGAGGAAAACCGCGATAAAGGCCCTTGCCAAATTCCCGATGACCAAGGCCCAGATATTGCGCAGCCAGAAGGCAAGCCCGATGGTAATGATCACTGTCAGCTCGCTTGTCGTCAGTGTTTCGATGCTGAGCTGGCGGAGTTTCG
>CAYGMX010000468.1:0-2553 GCA_964351055.1 uncultured Loktanella sp.
GGGCAAGCCTGTTCCAATGGTCAGGCTGCGCATAGGCGGCGTCAACCTCGGCCTGACAGGTCAAGTAGCTGTCGAAGTCAGAGGCAACAAGATAGGGATCGTGGTTCCAAGTGGCATCCACCAGCCCAAGATAGCGCCCTTTTTCTTCGGGACTGAACCGCCCTTCGACCATCATTTGCAGGATGTCCTGAAGCGGCTGGCTGGCAAGGATGGCCTTGCGCGCGTGATCTTTGACCTGATAGCGGGACTGGACCTCTTGCGCGGTCATCCCGAACAGAAAGAAATTCTCGGCCCCAACCTGCTGCCGGATTTCCACATTGGCCCCGTCCAGCGTGCCAATGGTCATCGCCCCGTTCATGGTGAATTTCATATTGCCGGTGCCAGAGGCCTCTTTGCCGGCAGTCGAAATCTGCTCTGACAGATCAGCGGCGGGGATCAGCCGTTGCGCCATAGAGACATTGTAATTTGCCGGATAGATCACCTTGAGCAGATCACCGGTCACAGGATCATTGTTGATCGTTTGCGCCACGTCATTGATGAAGTGGATGATTTCCTTGGCTGCAAAATACCCCGGCGCCGCCTTGCCACCGAAGATCTTGACCCTTGGCACCCAGTTGCCCTGCGGATTGGCGCGGATCGCATGCCAGCGGGCAATCGTTTCGTAGATGTTCAAGAGCTGGCGTTTGTATTCATGCATCCGCTTGATCTGCACATCGAACATCGCATCAGGATCAAGGGCAACGCCCAACCTATCTGCGGCCCAGTTGGACAAGGCGACCTTGTTTTCGCGCTTGGCCGCACCGACGGCGTCGCGCAGGCCTGCATCATCCTCATGTGCGCCCAGTTCTGCCAGACGCCCCAGATCGTCCTCCCATCCGGACCCGATTGTGCGGGTCAGGACAGTGGACAAAGCAGGGTTCGCCATGCGCAGCCATCGGCGGGGGGTCACACCGTTTGTCTGGTTCACGATCCGGCCCGGATAAAGCCCGTTGAGACCGGCAAAAACCGTTGCCTTCATCAGGTCGGTGTGCAGGGCCGAGACACCATTGACATGGGATGCCATGACAAAAGCCAGCGTGCCCATATGCACCTGATCGTGCATGACAATACAAAGATCGGGCGCGCATTTTGTCGTGGCCTGATGCTCTTGGTCGATCCGCTCGATGATCTGCATATGGCGCGGCAGGACACGACCCATCAGCCATGTTGACCACGCCTCCAAAGCTTCGGGAAGGAGCGTGTGGTTGGTATAGTTCAGACAGCCCGCCGCGATCTCTTTGGCCGCCTCCCAGCCCAGCCCGTGCTGGTCCATGAGCAAGCGCATCAATTCAGGCCCTGCCAGTGCCGGATGCGTGTCATTCATCTGGATCGCAACCTTTTGCGGCAAAAGTGCGAGATCGTCATATTCGCTCAGGAACCTTCGCAGGATATCCTGCAAGGCGGCGGAGGTCAGGAAAAATTCCTGCTTGAGTCGCAGTTCCTTTCCACTTTCGGTCGTATCCTCGGGGTAAAGCACGCGCGACAGCGTGCGCGCCAAGGCCTCGGGTGCGGCCGCCGCCGTGTGATCGCCGGAATTGAACCGCGCCAGATCAAACACATCCGTCGGATGCGCGCCCCACAGCCGCAAGGTATTGGCCCAGATTCCCTGCCAGCCCACCACGGGCATGTCATAGGCCCGCGCATAGACGGTTTCCGCAGGATGCCAGACAGCGCTGTCAGCAGACCCTTCAACAAAGCCGTGGAAGGGAATGGTATAGCGGGCCTCGGGTCGCTCAAACTCCCACGGATGGGGCTGGCTTAGCCAATCCTCGGGCAGTTCGACCTGCCGGCCATCCTCGAATTTCTGGCGGAAAAGGCCGTGTTCATAACGGATGCCATAGCCATAAGCAGGACAGCCCAGTGTCGACATGCTTTCCAGAAAACAGGCCGCCAGACGGCCCAGACCGCCATTGCCCAGGGCGGCATCGGGTTCGTCTTCGATGACATCCGGCAAAGACACACCCTCGGCGTCAAGAATGGTCGCGATCTTGTCCCGCAAACCCAGATTGACCATCGCATCTTCAAGAATGCGCCCCATCAGGAATTCCATCGACAGATAGTAGACCCGCTTGCCCTGCGCCTCGTAGGTTCTTCGCGTTGCCGCAAACCAAGGCGCGATGATGAGATCGCGCACGCTATAGCTGACAGCCATCCGCCAGTCATAAAGGCTCGCATGTGCCTTGTCCTTGCCAAGCGTGAAGGTCAGGTGTTCGCTTATGCGTTGATGCAACGCCTCTGCGGATAGGTCATGCATGACGTTCATGAAAAGATGCCTTGTCTCGCCTAGCTCAACCAGACGCGCCCAAGGGGCGGCAGGTTGAATGTCTCATTGTCTAATTGCACGGTGCCGTCTGACAATGCATCATAAAAATGCGTCACACCCTGTTCGCGTATCCAGCTAGCAGATAGGGGCTGCCACGTCTCTGTGAAATTGAACAGACACAGCAGAATGCCGGAAGGTGCAATCCGGCTGAAGGCAAAGATACCGGCATTGCCAGCATCCCTGATCCTGCA
>CAYGMX010000469.1:0-2546 GCA_964351055.1 uncultured Loktanella sp.
GATCACGCGCGAGAAGCTGGAAATCCTGCGCAAGGCGGACGCGGTCTATATCGATCAAATCCGCAAGCACGGGCTTTATGACGATATCTGGCAGGCTTTCGTCGCGATCCTGCCGGTGCGCACCGTGGGTGTGATGGGCGACGGGCGCACATATGATTTCGCCTGTGCGCTACGGGCAGTCACGTCGGTGGACGGTATGACTGCGGATTATTACCCCTTCAGCCACGAATTCCTTGGCGAAACCGCCACGCGGATCATCAACGAAGTCCAAGGGATCAACCGCGTGACTTATGACATCACCAGCAAGCCTCCGGGCACGATCGAGTGGGAATAGACGCGCCTAGCGTTGCAGTGCGTCCAGCAGCAAGTCCGCCGTGAATTCTCCCGGTGCGCAGGCAGCAAGGTCACCTGCCTGCCCTTGCGCAAACCATTGCGCGCGCGCTTCAAGCCCGATGCTGATCTCTGGACCGACCCGCAAGGGATCGCGGCCCCAGTGGATGTCGGCAAAAGGGTCTGCGTCAAACCAGTCCGTCAACGCTGCGGCGGGCAATCCGGCCTGCGCGACCAGAAAGCCTGCGATGCAATCCACCTGACGTTCCACCAGCCCGCGCAGCATCGCTTCCTCGGCGGGCCGCGCGCGTATCTGGCCGAGCGCGAAATCGGCAACGCCGTGGCGCACCTGCACCGCGTGACCATAGGCATGGGCCACCAGATAGGCGGCCTGCGGCAGATCATAGGCCGCACGCGCCATGAGGATTTCGTTGCCCGTGGTGCAATAGGCAACTTGGTCGTTGACCGATGCATCGGCACCGCATTGCCCCGAGATCTGCCCGACCGTCACAACAGGGGGCATCCCGCCAAAAGCGCCCCTTGCTGCCGCCTGCACATCGGCCACAGGATCGGCCTGCAGGCTTCCGCTCCATAACAGTATTGCCAGTATCCAGCGCATGGCGATCCTCCTTGTTGCAAAACCGGCCAGCGAAGGCACGGCAGGGGTTGCAAAACCTGCCATCTGAATAGCAACTGCATCCATGAACGCAACTTTTCAAGCCGCCTTTTGGATGATCGGCGCAATCACATCCTTTACGCTGATGGCGATCGCGGGGCGCACGGTCAGCTTTGAACTCGATACATTCGAGATCATGCTCTATCGCAGCCTCACCGGAATCGTCATCGTGGTCGGCGTGGCGTGGTCAACAGGGGCGATCAGGCAAGTCCGGCGGAACCGTCTGGGTCTGCACGCCTTGCGCAATATCTGCCACTTTACGGGCCAGAACCTGTGGTTTTACGCGATTACGGTCATTCCCTTGGCGCAGGTATTCGCGCTGGAATTCACGACCCCGATCTGGGTCATGCTGCTGTCGCCGCTGTTGCTGAGGGAACGGCTGACAGCGGTTGGCCTTGCCAGCGCCGTCGTCGGTTTTCTTGGCGTGCTGATCGTCGCCCGCCCCGACCCTGCGAATCTGAGCGTCGGTCTGATTGCGGCAGCGACTTGTGCGGTGTTCTTTGCGCTTACAGCAATCTTCACGCGCAAGCTGACACGGACCGAAACGATCACGACGATCCTGTTTTACCTGACCGTGATGCAGGCCGTCTTTGGCCTGATCTGCGCGGGTTATGATGGCGATATCGCGCTGCCATCCGCAGAGTCGGTCCCTTGGGTGGTGCTGATCGGTTGCGCGGGCCTGCTGGCGCATTTCTGCCTGACCAAGGCACTCAGCATCGCGCCCGCCACGATCGTGATGCCCATTGATTTCGTGCGCCTGCCTACAATCGCGGTTGTCGGGATGCTGCTGTATGACGAACCGCTTGAAATACTTGTTTTTGTAGGGGCCGCCCTGATCTTTGCGGCAAATTATATCAACATCAGTTCGGCAATGCGCAGCCCCAAAACTGCGCGTTAGCGCGGCGGCTGTTTGCGGCGGAGATACACAACTATATTGTATATTTGTGACGCTACGGCGCTGCACTATCTGTGACGTGGCGTCAATAATTGACGTAAGACTTAAGCACTCCTTAGTGTTTATCGCACAGAATATATTCATGACAGGGATGAGGACATGAAAAAGACAACGACAGCAGGTGCCGCTCTGCTGCTGACAACGAGCATGGTGAGCGCGGGAGGATTGGACCGGTCAGGGCAAGGCATCGGGTTTATTTTTGAAGAAGGGGAAGCAGCTTTCTTCTCTCTCGGTGCGGTAAATCCGACAGTAAGCCCCAATCCTGAGTCGGACGCCGGCGATGTTGCAGAAAGCTACCTCGCACTCAGTTTTGGTTACAAACGCCCGATCAGTGACCAGCTAGAGTTTACTGTGATCTACGACCAGCCTTATGGGGCCAACGTATCCTACAATGAGGGCACGCTAGACGGTCTCACTGCGGAACTCGAATCCGGCGCAATCACTGGCATTCTTAAATATTCTGCATCAGAGAATGTGAGCGTCTATGGTGGTGTTCGCGGTCAGACCATCAAAGGCACGGTAACTGTGCCGCTAGCAGGGTTCGATTACGAATCGGACACTTCTTACGCTTTCGGCTATCTGCTC
>CAYGMX010000470.1:0-2527 GCA_964351055.1 uncultured Loktanella sp.
GTGCATCGCCATTTGGGCCACCATCGGCATCACTACATGGGCGTTGATCCGTTTATAGGTATTGAGTGGCAGCGGCAGGCCGTTGTCGAGCCATTCTGCTTCGATCGCTTCTATCTCGGCCCGATAGGTCAGCGCCTCTTCGCGGCTGAGGCCGGGCAATGGGAACAGATAGCCATCGTCCCAGTATTGCCGCTGTAACAGCGGATCGAGTTGTCCGTTTTGCAAGACAAGGGATGGCAGCATCGGAACCTCCTCTGAGATAATGCGAAGCTTTGGGATTATTTGCGACATGTCGCGCTTGTCACCGACCAAACCCGCGATTGTTCTGGCGTTGGCGCTGGACATGGGACCCTGCACCGCTAGTGTCTGCGATGCACAGCGAAAGAGGATGTCATGGAAAAATTCGGCAAGAGCCAGTCAGTCACCCGTGTTGAGGACGTCCGGTTCCTGACAGGCCATGGCCGTTATGTGGATGACATCGCCCCCGAGGGCGCACTTTATGCCTACTTCCTTCGGGCCACTGTTGCCCACGGCGAGATCACAGCACTCGATCTCGAAGATGCCCGCGATATGCCGGGCGTGCATCTGATTGTCACGGCCGATGATCTGGTCGCGGCGGGCGTGAAGCTGGGCCTGACCGGAAACACGGTCAAGAATCGTGACGGATCGCAAGGTGCCGCGCCACAGCGCCCGATGCTGGCGCATGGTCGTGTCCGCCATGTGGGCGAGGCTGTCGCGATGATCGTGGCCGATAGTATTGTCGCGGCCAAAGACGCCGCAGAGATGATTGCGCTCGAGATCGACGATCTGCCGGTGCATATGGCGTTGGATGTCGGCGGCGATGCCATACACCCCGAGGCCCCCCTGAACCTTGCCTTTGACTGGGGCATGGGCGACGAGGCGGCCACACAGGCTGCGATTGACGCGGCGGCCCATGTTGTATCAGTCGAGGTGTTTGATAACCGCGTGATCGTGAACTCAATGGAACCGCGCGGCTGCTATGCCGAGGTTGTCGATGGCCGTTTGCATCTGGCCTTCAACGGGCAGGGCGTCTGGATTCCAAAGGCCGATCTGATGTATCATTTCGGTCTGGGCAAAGACGATGTACGCGTCACCACACCCGATGTGGGCGGCGGGTTCGGCATGAAAGGCATGCGCTATCCAGAGCCTTTCTGCGCTGCCCATGCCGCCCGCGTCTTGGGCCGTCCGGTGCGCTGGATGTCTGAACGGACAGAGGCGATGTTATCGGACAATGCGGGCCGTGATCTGACGACGACGGCGACGCTGGCATTCGACAAGAAGTACCGGATCACTGCATACCATCTCGACACGATTGCAAACATGGGCGCCTATAATTCGCAGTTCGCGCAGGCCATCCAGACAGAGCTTTTCGCCAAAGTCCTGATGGGCACTTACGATGTGCAGACCGCTTATATGCGCACCCGCGGGATTTATACCAATACCACGCCCATAGACGCCTATCGCGGTGCGGGGCGACCAGAGGCGATTTTTATTCTGGAACGTGTCATGGATGAGGCCGCGCGCAAGCTGGGTGTCGATGGATGGGCCTTGCGCCAGAAGAACTTTATCACGCCCGCACAGTTTCCCTATACCACCGTCAGCGGCGTGACCTATGACGTCGGTGATTTCGCGATGGTTCTGGCCAGTGCAGCACGCGAGGCCGACCGCGATGGCTTTGCCGCGCGCAAGGCTGCGTCAAAGGCTGCGGGCAAGCTGCGCGGGCAGGGCCTGTGCTATTACATCGAAAGTATTCTGGGCAATCCGTCCGAGACCACGACGGTCGAATTCGTCGAAGATGGCGCGGTGATCTATGTCGGCACCCAATCGAACGGGCAGGGCCACGAGACGGTCTATGCCCAATTCCTGTCAGACCAGACCGGGATCCCTGCGGCCAAGATCGAGGTCGTGCAAGGCGACAGTGACCGGATCGCGATGGGCGGCGGCACCGGCGGGTCGCGCTCTGTCACGGTGCAGAACACGGCAACACTGGCGGCTGTGGATGTGATTTTGGAGGCTTTCACGGCCTTCTTGGCGGACGCCGAAGGCGTCGATGCGGCCGCTGTCAGCTTTGATGATGAACGCTTCCGGATCGCGGGATCGAACCTGACGCCCACGATGCTCGAGGTTGCTGATATGGCGCGCAGCGCAGGGCGCGAAGATTTGCTGCGCCAGTCCGCAAGGATCACGCTGGACAATCGCAGCTTTCCCAACGGTGCCCATGTGACCGAGGTCGAGATTGATCCTGACACGGGCGTCGTGACCGTTGACCGCTACACGGTGGTGGATGATTTCGGCAATCTCATCAACCCGATGCTGGCCGAAGGGCAGGTGCATGGCGGGGTCGCCCAAGGGATCGGGCAGGCCCTGACGGAACGGGTTGTCTTTGACGAGGACGGCCAGTTGCTCACGGCAAGTTTCATGGACTACGGGATGCCGCGCGCGGATGATCTTCCCATGATCGGCTTTTCAACAGAATGTACACCATCGCTTTACAACCCCATGGGGA
>CAYGMX010000471.1:0-2519 GCA_964351055.1 uncultured Loktanella sp.
TTCGCCTCGATCGCCGCAATCCGCTGGGGTGTCTTGGGGTGGCTGAGCATCCATGCCGGTGTCGCTGCCCCATGCGCCCCTGTCAATTTTTCCAACTTCCTGAACAGTGATTTTTGCGGGCCGGTCCCGATCCCTGCCTTCACCAGCAGCGCCGAGGCATAGGCATCCGCCTCGAACTCGTCCTTGCGCGACAGTCCCGCCGCCAGCAGGCTCATCAAGCCACTTGCGATCAAGGGCCCGATCCCGGGAATAAAACGCCCCAAAATCATCGCCAGCGCTGTACGCATCGCATTCTGGCTGGAAAAGTCGATCATGCGGCGGCGCGAATGACCCAAGGCCACATGGCCCAGTTCATGCGCGATCACCGTTGCCATCTCTTCAGAGGTGACTTCGCCCGCGCGGTATTTGTTAAAAAACCCGCGCGTGATAAAAATCCGTCCATCCGGTGCTGCCAATCCGTTGACCGGTTCGATCTCGTAAATATGCACCTTGATCCGTTCAATATTGAGCGCCTTGGCCATCCGGTCCATCAACACCTTGAGTATCGGGTCGGCAAGCTCGGTGGACCTTGCGTCAAGCTCGCGCGACGTGCGCCAGACCGAGAACCGGTACATCGCAAGACCATAGAGCACGGCGAGAAGGATCGGGGTAAACTTCAGCATGAGTTACATATGGGATGCGGGCAAGGATTTGCCAGTCCGTTTATGACTGACATGCCAAAGCCATGCGCCTAATCCGGTCACGATGACGCCGGCCACCAGAAAACCGGAGATGTCGCCCAGCAAGTCGGCCAGACGCGCGATGTTGTGGGAAAAAGCATACCCCAGGCCGACATAGATCCCGACCCAGGCGACTTCGCCCGCCATGCCCCAAAGCGCAAAGCGCGGCCAGTTCAGTTTGGTCAGGCCGCTGACGTAATTCACGTAAGGGCCAAGCGGTGCAACCAGCCAGCGCGAAAGGAAAATGCTCGATCCGCCCCAGCGGTCCATGAACCCCTGTGCGAGCACGTAAAGCTGCGCGCGTCTGGGTCGTGTGGCAAGCCAGCGGGTCAGCTGCGGGCCAAAGGCACGTGCAATCCAATACCCGCTGTTGTCCCCAAGGACAGCCCCGGCATAAGCGGCCAGAATGACGCTGCCCAGCGTCACATCGCCGGTCGCTGCAAAGCCGCCCGAGGCCAGCATCAATAAGGACGACGGCACCGGGATCGCCAGACAGCTTAGAAATGTCACTCCAAACAGCAACGGCACGCCATAGTCGGCGAACAATGCCAGCGCCAGTTCACTCATTGGCTGGCCCGCCAGACAGCAGCGGCGGCCTCGACCCGTTCTTGCAGTTCCGCTAGCGTCACTCCGTTTTCGGCAGCGATCCGGTCAAGCGAACGCCGCCTCGGTGCCGCCTCTGCCCCTAGAAACAACGCCGGCCCGAGCACATCGGGCGGCAATTGATAGGATTGCGCCACATAGCGCGGCGTCATCCAGCCCGCCAAGGCCTGATCCTGTTTGGCGGGGTCCATCCAGTACAGCGTGGCCGAGATTGTCCTGATCGCGAAGAACAGCATCAAGAGCAGCGCCGCGACAAAAGCCAGCACCGCTTTGCGATGCTGCGCCCAAAGATGGGCCAACCGCCGGCGCATCACGTCAAGACCCTCATGCCGCGCGTGATCCCGTCGAGTGTCATCGGCACCATCCGGTCAGTGCCAAAAATTTCTTGAATCATCTGGATGGACTGCGTGTAGGGCCAATAGCGTTCGTCCAACGGATTGATCCAAAGATGGTTCGGCCACTTGTCGCGCGCCCGTGCCAGCCACGTCTGGCCTGCTTCCGCATTCCAGTGCTCGTTGGCCCCGCCGGGAAAGGCGATTTCATAGGGCGACATGCTGGCATCGCCCACAAAAATGCATTTGTAGTCCGACCCGTAGGTGCGCAGCACCTCCCACGTCGGGGTCTGCGCGTTCCAGCGGCGGCGGTTGTCTTTCCAGACCCCTTCGTAAAGGCAGTTGTGAAAGTAGAAATGTTCGAAATGCTTGAATTCGGATTTCGCCGCGCTGAACAATTCCTCGACCACCTTGATATGCGGGTCCATCGACCCACCGATATCCAGAAACAGCAGGACTTTGACCGCATTGCGCCGCTCGGGGCGGGTTTGCACATCCAGATAGCCGTGTTCGGCGGTGGCGCGGATGGTGCCATTGAGGTCCAGTTCCTCGGCGGCCCCGTCGCGCGCCCAACGGCGCAGGCGCTTGAGCGCGACCTTGATGTTGCGAGTACCCAGTTCGACCGTGTCATCCAGATTGCGGAATTCGCGCTTGTCCCAAACTTTGACCGCCCGCTGATGGCGGCTTTCATTCTGGCCGATCCGCACGCCTTCGGGGTTGTAGCCATAAGCGCCAAAGGGCGAGGTTCCCGCCGTGCCGACCCATTTGCTGCCACCCTGATGGCGGCGCTTTTGTTACTCAACCCGTTTGTTGAGTGTCTCCATCATTTTGTCGCACCCGCCCAAAGCTGCGATATCGGGCTTAT
>CAYGMX010000472.1:0-2515 GCA_964351055.1 uncultured Loktanella sp.
ATAAGGTTTCTTGCGTCAGATCACGGCGATCATGTGGTGGGACCGCCGCAAATCCGGCCGCATCTGGACCACAGAATGAATTGAGCATTAATTTGACGGTCCGGCCCTGTCCTTTTGTAAGCCACGTGCGTTTTTTACTCGAGTATCAGGCCGGATGTCTGTTATTTAAGCTTTATGCAAAGCGATGTTGCTTGCAAGTTAACCAGTGTTTTGGTCAGTAACGTAAATAGTTGGATCAGTTTGATCATCGGGAAAGTGGAATAACATTCCCTTTATCCATAAAACGTCAGCGCGACCGAAATTCGCGCTGACGCTTGACCCTCATACCGAGTTGCAACAGCGCATTGCCTGACCCCCCACTTTGCGAAATGATTGCTGGATTGTCGTGCCCTTTTTGCCGCGCGTCTTAGGCAAACCTTGGCTTTTGGTCTTCCCGTATCGGCATGTGAATAATCGCGGCAAGCACCCCAAAGACCACTGCCGCCCACCACATGGGGGTATAGCTTTGATAGATATCGAAGATGCGGCCGCCCAACCATGCTCCGGTAAAGCTGCCCAGCTGATGGCTGAAGAACACCAGCCCCGCCAGCGTAGACAGATAGGTGAGCCCTTGCGTCTGCGCCACCAGACCCATCGTGAAGGGCACGGTCGACAACCACAAAACCCCCATGACCGCCGAAAAGAGATAGATGGTGGCAGGTGAAACGGGGGTCAGAACAAAGACCGTGATGACCAGCGCCCGCGACAAATAGATCCCCGTCAACATGTTCCGTTTGGAATAGATTTGCCCGCTCCATCCAGCCAGAAACGACCCTGCGATGTTGAAAAGCCCGATCAACGCAAGGGACCAGCCGCCGACGATGATTGGCAGACCAAGGTCGGCGATATAGGCAGGCAGATGCGTGCCGAAAAAGGCGACGTGGAACCCGCAAACAAAGAACCCAAAGAAAAGACAAAGATAACTGCGGTCGTTGAATGCGGCCTTGATGGCCTGACCGAAGGCACCTGTCCCTTGCGCGTCTGCTGTCGGAACCGAGACACGGGCGATGAACACAAGAAACGGCAGGATCGCGACAAAGCTCAGACTGATCAGGATGATTGTTTGTTGCCAGCCGAAATAAGCGATCATGGCAGAGGTCGCCGGTGCCGCAGCAAACATCCCCAGTGACGCGGCGGCGGTCCCCAGCCCCATCACGAAACTCCGTTGTCTGGCCGATACGACCTTGCTGAGTGCTGCGATCACAACCGGAAAGGAACACGCGCCGGTGCCAATACCGACGATGACACCTGAAAACACAAAGACTTCTTGGTTCATCACTGAACCTCTCAGAAAGAAGCCCAAGGCCGCGCATATCGCGCCGAACGCCAGAACACGGGCGCTGCCATAGCGGTCGGCTGCCATGCCCGCAAAAGGTTGTGTGACCCCCCATGCCAAAGCTTGCGTGGCGACAGACAACGAGAAAACCTCGCGGCCCCACCCCAGATCGGCTGAGATCGGCCGCAGGAAAACACCAAAGGTTGCAGAAAACCCGAAGCCCAGAAAGGCGATCATACAGCCCGCCATGATGGCGGCGTAAAGTGTTGCCTTGGGCGTTTGCGATAGCTCGTTCATTCCCACCGTCCCGCCCAAAAGATCACTTGGTAAGGTTTGGCCAGACTGCGACCGAAAGCAAGACGCTTTTGGGTGGACGATGCCTTTCTGGGGGTCAGATTTGCGCGGCCATATCCCCGATCACCTGATCGAGAAACGCATCGAACCTTGCATCGGGCTGGCGCAGCGGAAAGACCTCTGCAAAAGGATCAGGCGCGCTGATAGCACTGCCGGACATTTCCTGCAGGACGTGGTGACCGCAAAACGGGACATAGGTTTCCGAATAGCCACCTTCGTGGACCATCACCAGTTTGCCGCCACACACTTCGGCGGCCAGTGCCATCACGGCGCGGGTCATCTGGCCAAAGGTTTCGGCTGTCGCCAGCATCCGGCCAAGCGGATCGTTCGCCGCGGCGTCATACCCGCAGGCAATGATCAGCACATCGGGGGCAAAACTGCGGATTGCGGGCAGGGCAAGCCGTTCCAGCGCCGCCAGATAGCCTTTGTGCCCCGTGCCAGGGGGCAGCGGGATGTTCAGGTTGTATCCAAGGCCCGCGCCTGCGCCCCGGTCTGCAAAGGCGCCTGTGTCCATCGGGTAGTTCCGGTCCTGATGCACCGACACGGTCAGCACATCGTTGCGATCATAGAACACGGCCTCTGTGCCGTTGCCGTGATGCACATCCCAATCCAGTACGGCAAAACGCTTGGCCAGCGCTGCCGTGCGGGCGGCCTCGATCGCGATGGCGATATTGTTGAGCAGACAAAAGCCGTTGGGAAAGTCGGGCAGGCAGTGGTGACCAGGCGGGCGAGACAGCGCATAGGCGTTGTCCAACTCACCGCGCAACACCGCTGCAAGCGCTGCTTTGGCAAGGCCGGCGGACAGGGCCGCCACCTCGTACCCACCAGGCCCAAAAGGGGTGCGGC
>CAYGMX010000473.1:0-2507 GCA_964351055.1 uncultured Loktanella sp.
GAACCGCGATTTCTTGGGACGGAAGGGGAAATGACTGGCCACACCTTTTTCGGTCACGACCACCATTTCGCCGGGTTCGATCTCTCGGATGAACTCTGCACCGATAATATCCAGCGCACAGGTTTCCGACGCAAGCGCCCAGCCTTCGCCGATCTTGCCCAGCACGAGTGGCCGCACACCCAAGGGATCGCGGCAGCCGATCAGCTTGGTCCGTGTCATCGCCACGATGGAGAACGCGCCTTCGACCTTGCGCAGCGCCTCTTCCATGCGGTCAGGGATGGTGCGGCCCATCGAACGGGCCATCAGGTGGATGATGCATTCGCTGTCGGACGAGCTTTGAAAGATCGACCCGCGTTCGATGAGTTCGCGGCGCAGGGACAAGGCATTGGTAATATTCCCGTTATGGGCAATGGCGGCGCCACCCATCGAAAATTCACCAAAAAAGGGCTGCACATCGCGCATCGCCGTCTGGCCCTTGGACCCTGCGGTGGAATAGCGGACATGCCCGATCCCGATCGTGCCGGGCAGCAATTCCATCACGCTGGCGCTGGTAAAGTTATCGCGGACCAACCCCATCCGGCGTTGTTGGTTGAATCCGGTTTCGGGGCTATGGGTGACGATCCCGCCTGCTTCCTGACCGCGATGTTGCAGGGCATGCAGCCCTAGCGCCACGAAGTTTGAGGCATCGGTCACACCGACAACGCCGAATACGCCACATTCCTCTCGCAGTTTGTCGTCGTCAAAAGGATGGGCGGGGGGCATCAAGAAGGACAAGAGGGTGGCTCCGAATCCGTTTTCATACGTGTCACCCTCTCTTAGTCGCTCAGGGCAGCAGTGTCACGAAACCTTCGTAATTCTATGCGCGGAAAGCCGTGACCGCCAGTGGTGCAGACGGCACACCGATCAAAATGGCACCAAAATGTGACCAAAGGCGCGAAATTCACGCTCTTGCCTGCCTGCTGGTACCGCCACGGCCGACTGCCGCGCACGATACCTGCTAAAAACTCAGGCATTACTCCACTGGTGCGCCGCAATTCCCGACAAGTTGCTGGTACTGCTCGGTGATCCAGCCCAGAGCCTGCTCTGGATTTTGCTCTTCGATCTGGCCGGTCAACTGCGCAAAAACCTGCGCCGACCGACTTTCTTCGATCACGGCGAATTGCTGGGTTGCAAAGATGGTGTCGTAGACGAAGAAGGCCACTGCAATCAGCAAGATGCCACGTAGCACGCCAAAAAAGAAGCCAAGCGCCTGATCCACGCCACCAAGGGCAGAGCGCTGCACGACGGTGGAAAAGAGCGGCGTAAAGATGGAAACGACAACCAGAGCAACGGCAAAAACCGCGGCAAAGGCCGCAATGATCGCCAATTCGCAACTGTCACCGATAAAATCGCCTACGACAGGGATCTGGCGCACCAGCGGTTCGACCTGATCAGCAAAGATGAAGGCGACGACCGTGGCACCGATCCATCCAAGGATTGCCATGGTTTCACGGACAAAGCCGCGACTGTAGGCAAGAACGCCCGACAACAACACGATAATCGCGACGCCTGCGTCGACGAGAGTGAAACCTTCCATTGCCTGTCTCCTGCCTCGGACGCTAACGCGCGCCGAATACTTCTTTTACAAAACCGGCAAGGTCGGCAGCAACACGCAGACCCAGACCGGATACCGCAGGCTGTTTGGCCTGTTGCGGTATCATCGCTGTTGTAAAACCAAGTTTCTGCGCTTCTTTCAATCTATTTTCGGTTTGGGCCACCGGACGCAGCGCACCTGACAGGCTGATTTCCCCGAAAACCACAGCCTCGGCAGGCAGAGCGGCGTCTTCGCGTGCAGAGACAAGGGCTGCCGCAACAGCAAGGTCTGCACCGGGTTCTGTGATGCGCAAACCCCCTGCAACATTGAGGTAAACGTCCAATCCGGTGAAGGGCACGCCACAGCGCGATTCGAGCACCGCAAGGATCATTGCAAGCCGCCCACCATCCCATCCGACCACGGACCGGCGTGGTTGGCTGTGTGGCGAAGGAGCCACAAGTGCCTGTATCTCGCACAGCATGGGCCGCGTGCCTTCAAAACCTGCAAAGACCACCGAACCGGGCGTCGGGGCGCCGCGTTCGGACAGAAACAGGGCCGAGGGATTCTTGACCTCGGCCAGCCCCTTACCCGTCATTTCAAACACGCCGATTTCATCCGCAGGGCCGAAACGGTTCTTGACCGACCGCAGAATCCGGAATTGATGCCCGCGCTCGCCTTCGAAATACAGCACCGTATCGACCATATGTTCCACAACACGCGGCCCCGCAATCGACCCGTCCTTGGTGACATGCCCGACCATCACGACCGACATGCCGCTGCGTTTCGCAAAGGTGGTCAGTTCATGCGCCGAAGACCGGACCTGCGACACGCTGCCTGGCGCGCTGTCCACGTTATCGGCCCACATGGTCTGAATGGAATCGAGGATCGCAAGGTCGGGGGTTTCGGCCTGCAGCGTGGGCAGGGTATCGCGGAG
>CAYGMX010000474.1:0-2494 GCA_964351055.1 uncultured Loktanella sp.
AGGTTTTCTTTACTTTTCTTCAAGTTATAGGGGGTTTGGTGGTGCCCAGGAGAGGACTCGAACCTCCACGTCCATACAGACACCAGCACCTGAAGCTGGCGCGTCTACCAATTCCGCCACCTGGGCAGGTCACGTGGCGCGGGATGTAAGCCCGGTTCACGGCCCTGTCAACGCGATTCGAAGACAAATTTGCCTGTCAGGTTTGAATCCATCGCATTGCGCCTTGTCTGCCTTTAGGGTGGCAGGTAAACCAAGCCTGCAGTTGCAAGAGGCCTTACCATGTCCAAGCTCGTTACCATCTTCGGCGGATCCGGTTTTGTGGGCCGTTATATTGCCCGCCGCATGGCGAAAGAAGGCTGGCGCGTCCGCGTGGCCGTGCGCAACACCAACGAGGCGATGTTCGTCCGCCCCTACGGTGTTGTTGGTCAGGTCGAGCCTGTGTTCTGCAACATCCGTGATGATGCCAGTGTCGCGGCTGTTACCGAAGGCGCTGAAGTGGTTGTCAATTGTGTTGGCGTGCTGGATGAAACCGGCAAAAATACGTTTTCGGCCGTGCAAGCCGAGGGAGCAGAGCGGATCGCGCGGATTGCAGCGGCCTATGGCGTTGCCCGCATGGTGCATATTTCTGCCATTGGCGCGAATGCTGCAGCAAAGAGCGCATATTCCCGCACCAAGGCAGCAGGCGAGGCCGGCGTTCTGGCGCATATGCCAGAGGCGGTCATTCTGCGCCCGTCGATCATTTTTGGTTCGGAGGACGAATTCTTCAACCGGTTTGCGGGTATGTCACGGTTTGGCCCGGTGCTTCCTGTGATCGGGGCAGAGACACGGTTCCAACCGGTTTATGTCGATGATGTGGCTGCCGCCGCTGTGAAGGCTGTGCTGGGGCAGGCCGATTCTGGCGTCTACGAGTTGGGCGGCCCCGACGTGCATACATTCCGTGAATTGATGCAACTTATGCTTGGTGTCATCCGCCGCCGTCGTCTGGTTGTGAATATCCCGTTCTGGATGGCCCGCACGATGGCGGCGGCTTTCGGGGCTGCCCGCGCGCTGAGTTTGGGGCTGATCAAGGGCCCTGTGACCAAGGATCAGGTGATCAATCTGGCTGTCGACAACGTTGTCGCACCTGAGGTACGGGGCTTTGCCGCGCTTGGTATGCATCCGACAGCGATGGAGGCCGTGCTGCCCGACTACCTTTGGCGTTTCCGCCCTTCCGGCCAGTATGCGGCGATCAAGGAGTCTGCCAAGAACCTCAAGACCTAAGTATAGGCGATCCATAACAGAACGAACCCCAATGCGATCCGGTAGATCACGTAGGGCGTGAAACTGACGGATTTCAGCAGCTTCATCATGAGTGTCAGCGCGAGCAAAGCTGCCACGAACGACAAACCGATCACGATCCCGATGTCACGCAACGCGCCGGTATTTGCGCTGCCGACCACATCAAGGCTGAGCAATGCCGCCGAGGCAATAATCGTTGGGATCGACATCAGCATTGAACGCCGTGCTGCGTCTGTGCGCGTATAGCCCAGCCTCCGCCCCGCCGTGATCGTTATGCCGGATCGCGATGTCCCCGGGATCAGCGCAATCGCTTGCCAAAGTCCCATTTGAAACGCGTCCTTGAGGCTCCATTCCGGCGCTGTCTTGATCTGGGCGCCCTTTTGATCGGCCCAGTACAGAACCACCCCAAAAATAATCATTGCCCAGCCAATCACGGCGATCCCGCGCATCATATCGGATAATCCGGTTATGTTCAGGATGAACCCGACAACGGTGACGGGCACGGTCGCGATCAGCAGGCAAAGGGCAAGGAAGGCACCCTTTGTATCGATCTTGCCGCGCATCAGGCGCAGCATGCCGCCAAGGGCCAACCATACGTCAGACCAGAAATACAGTATGACAGCGGCTAATGTGCCAAGATGTGCCGCAACGTCGATGACTTGCCCCTGATCATCCAGCCCTGTCAATGAAGGCAAAAGGATCAGATGCCCCGAGGAGGAAATCGGGAGGAACTCGGTGATGCCTTGGATCAGGGCAATCAGCAGTAGGTTGAATGTCGTCATTTGTCCCGACTTTGATTCGTTGCGATCAAACTAACCTTCTGGAGTCTTGGGGAAAGCAGAGAATTAGGTAACATTTCGGACCTAATTTTGGGTATTTCTAGCCAGCTGAGGTGCGATGCCACCAAATTTTCTAGCATATAGGTCAGCAATACTGCCTTTTCATTTCGGAAATCTCGTTTTAAAAGGCATCTCTCTGATGATTTGCGGGAGGATAGCCCATGGCTGGCCAAAAGATGTTGACGTTTACGCAGGTCCCCCGGGATATGCCCGAAAAGCGTCCTCCAAATCTCCGCAAGCAGGACTTTGGCGAGATATATGCAGAGTATGCCCGTGACAAAGCAGCCGAGCAAGCAAGCCGTTGCAGTCAGTGTGGCGTGCCGTACTGCCAGACCCATTGCCCGCTCCATAACAATATTCCCGACTGGTTGCGTCTC
>CAYGMX010000475.1:0-2492 GCA_964351055.1 uncultured Loktanella sp.
CGCCAAGAAATACACAAACCGTGGTTTGCAGTTCCTCGACCTCATTCAGGAAGGCAACATCGGCCTGATGAAGGCGGTTGATAAATTCGAATACCGCCGCGGCTATAAATTCTCGACCTATGCGACATGGTGGATTCGTCAGGCGATCACCCGGTCTATTGCCGATCAGGCCCGCACGATCCGTATTCCGGTCCATATGATCGAAACGATCAACAAACTGGTCCGCACCGGTCGCCAGATGCTGCATGAAATTGGCCGCGAGCCAACGCCCGAGGAACTGGCAGAAAAGCTGCAAATGCCTTTGGAAAAGGTGCGCAAGGTCATGAAGATCGCCAAAGAGCCGATCTCTCTCGAGACGCCTATCGGTGACGAGGAAGACAGCCAGCTTGGTGATTTCATCGAAGACAAGAATGCGATCCTGCCATTGGATTCGGCCATTCAGGAGAACCTGAAGGAAACCACGACCCGCGTTCTGGCCTCGCTGACCCCGCGTGAAGAGCGGGTGCTGCGGATGCGCTTTGGCATCGGCATGAACACCGACCACACGCTGGAAGAAGTGGGCCAGCAGTTCAGCGTGACGCGCGAACGTATCCGCCAGATCGAGGCCAAGGCGCTGCGCAAGCTCAAGCATCCAAGCAGGTCGCGCAAGCTGCGGTCGTTCCTGGATCAGTAGGACAGCAACGACTGATGGCGCTCTTTTCCAAACTCTTCGGCGGCGGCAAGGCACCTGCGCCAACACCGCAGGAGAACTACGAAGGCTTTGCCATCACACCGACCCCCGAAAAAGAGGCAAATGGCTGGCGTATCGCGGCGCGGATCGAAAAGGATGGGAAGACCCACACCCTGATCCGCGCGGATGTAATCCAGTCGAAAGACCAGGCTGATGCCGCCTCTGTCACGAAGGCGAAACAGATGATCGACGAGCAGGGAGAGCGGCTTTTCGACTAAGCCCTGAGGCCTTGTTACATCCCATCACACCCCGCTGATGTGCATTTACGATCATGTGACATACGGTTTCAGCAGATTGAAAACCATGTGGTTTGGGCGCACATCCGGATGAAAAGGATGTCCAGATGACCAAACTCTCTATGACGCTCGCCTCTGTTGCGCTGACACTCGCCCTTGCGCCTCCGGCGCTGGCCTATAGCACCGAACCCGCCGCCGACATGCTGCACCAAATTATTCAGGGCGCACCGCAGCCCGCCCCGTCGCAGACAATCGCGGGCACCTGTATCTTGGAAAGTGACGCGGACTTTGCGGCCCTTCTGGGGTTGCCTGCCGGCTTGGCAATTGCTCCCGAAGATGATGCGCAAACTGCTTTGGCTTGTGCTGCTGAATAGTCCCGCCTAGGCTTGCGTTCGGTTGCGCGGGCGTAGTTAGTTAACGAATGCAGACAAGGTTTATCATCGCCACCTCTGGCCCCGGTCTTTACGAGATAACCACCCATGTCGCTGACTGGGTGCGCGGCACGGGGCTTTTGACGCTGTTCATCCAGCACACATCGGCCAGTTTGCTTATTCAGGAAAACGCCGACCCGGACGTGCGCACGGACCTGAAAAACTACTTTGCGCGCCTTGTGCCGCGCAGCACCGACCCTGCGATGGACTATCTTACCCATACCCACGAAGGCCCCGATGATATGCCCGCCCATATCAAGGCGGCGCTCTTGCCGACGCATCTGAGCATTCCGGTGACAGATGGGCGTCTGGCCTTGGGGCAGTGGCAGGGCATTTACCTTTTTGAACACCGCGACCGCCCGCAGCACAGGCATGTGGCGGCGCATCTGGCCTGAGGCAGGCAACCGAGTCCGAAACGCAACGGTTTTTGCGCTCTATCTAGCGGTCGCAAATGCCCACTACCCAAAACCTGCATGTCTTCATATAGTGCCTGTGGATAAATGGGGCCGCGACACAAGCAATAGACCCCAGTTGAACGATGAGGACTTACCATGCGTTGCCCATTTTGCGGAAATGTTGACACACAGGTCAAAGACAGCCGCCCTGCCGAAGATCATGTCGCGATCCGCCGCCGGCGGTTTTGCCCTGCCTGCGGTGGCCGTTTCACGACCTACGAACGTGTGCAGTTGCGCGATCTGGTCGTGATCAAGACGAACGGGCGCCGCGAAGACTTTGACCGTCCTAAACTGGAACGCTCGATCCGCATCGCCCTGCAAAAGCGCCCTGTCGATCCAGAGCGGATCGACCAGATGATCAGCGGCATCGTACGCCGTCTGGAAAGTCTGGGCGAAACCGATATCCCTTCGGGCACGATCGGCGAGATCGTGATGGAAAGCCTCGCACGGATCGATACGGTGGCTTATGTGCGTTTTGCCAGTGTTTACAAGAACTTTCAGGCGGCGGATGATTTCGACAAATTCGTCAGCGAATTGCGCCCCGAAAATCCAGCCGAAGACGCGTGACGCCCGCAGCCGATGACCGCTTTATGGCGCTGGCTCTCTCGATGGGGCGGCGCGGGTTGGGTCGTGTCTGGCC
>CAYGMX010000476.1:0-2489 GCA_964351055.1 uncultured Loktanella sp.
CTGGGCATTCTTGCCTTGCAGTTCATGCCACAGGGCGAGGCTCCGGGAAGCCTTTTGATGGGCATCGGTTTTGAAGGTGCGGACTGGCTTTGGCCGGTGCTGATACCGCTTTTGTCTGCGGTCGTGGCATTCTTTGCCACGCGAGCGGCCGCTTTTGCAACGTTGAGGGCACAGACATGAGCGATCCGATCCAATGGGTGCGGTCCCTGATCTTTAATATTCAGATGTATGTCGCGATGCTGGTGATTGGCATCCTTTATCTGCCTGCCGCCATCTGGTCGCGCGAAGGCGCGATTGCAGCCTGCCACACCTATTGCCGTTACATCCGCTGGAGCGCGTCATGGATGATCGGCCTCAAGTGTGAAATTCGCGGGGAACCGCCCACCGACGAAGTGATGGTCGCCCCCAAGCACCAGTCGTTTTTTGACGTGCTGATGATCTATGGCGCATTGCCGCGCGGTAAATTCATCTTCAAGGCGATCCTGAAATATGCGCCGATCATTGGACAGTTCGGCCTGCGGATCGGGTGTATTCCTGTTGATCGTGGCAAGCGCGGTCAGGCGATCAAGAAAATGGTGGCCGATGTCAAAGCGGGTCGTGCCCTGCCCGGGCAGTTGATCATCTACCCCCAAGGCACCCGCATCGCACCCGGCGTCAAGGCCCCCTACAAGGTGGGTACTGGCGCGCTTTACCGCGAGTTGGAACAGCCCGTCGTGCCAGTGGCAACCAATGTCGGTGTCTTTTGGCCAAAGCGTGGCGTCATGCGCAAGCAGGGCACGGCCGTTTTTGCCTTTCTGCCCCGCATCGAACCCGGACTGGACGTGCCGGAGTTCATGGCTCGTCTGGAACATGACATTGAGACAGCCTGCGACCTTCTCAACAAGGAAGCAGGGTTTGATGCCTGACCATGTGATTGAAGATATCGCTGCGCTTGAGACGATTTATGGTCCTCCCGGCAAGGCGGCGATCATCAAGGTGGCCGACCATCTTACCCCGCTTTACGCCAGATGGATCATGGCGTCCCGCCTGTGTATCGTGTCCACCGTGGGGCCGGACGGGACCGATGGCAGCCCGCGCGGCGATGACGGACCCGTTGTGCAGGTACTGGATAAGACGACCCTTTTGTTGCCTGACTGGCGCGGGAACAACCGCATGGATACCCTGCGCAATATCGTGGCCGATGGGCGCATCAGTCTGATGTTTCTCGTGCCGGGGTCCAACAATGTCATCCGGCTGAACGGCCATGCTGTTGTTTCGGTCGACCCGGCCTTGCTGGCCCGATTTGACGACAAAGGCCGACAGCCGCGCAGCGTTGCCGTGATCATGATCGCCGAAGTTTACAGCCAATGCGCGCGGGCGCTGATGCGGGCCGGTACATGGTCATCAGGCGACGAAAGCGCCGGATTGCCCAGCATCGGCGCGCTTTTGGCAGAGCAGGACGCGGGTTTTGATGGGGATGCCTATGATGCCGACTGGGCGGCACGTGCATCTGCAACGATGTGGTAACGGTGTACCGATCGCGAAGTGCGCTTAGGCAGCCAGCCCCTTGGACCCCAATGTCAGATATTTCCGCCGCCGGTCCGACCGCAGCTTGTCGCCGGACAGATTGCGCAACTCGTTCAGCATGGCGGTCAGCGCGGCACCGACTGCCTTGATCGTTGCGTCAGGGTCGCGGTGTGCCCCGCCCTTTGGCTCTGGGATGATCTTGTCGCAGACGCCCAATTCGAAAAGATCCTTTGAGGTCAGGCGCAGGGCTTCAGCGGATTCGCGCATTTTTTCGGGATCTTTCCACAGGATCGAGGCACATCCCTCGGGGCTGATCACCGAATAGATCGAGTGATCCAGCATCGCGACCTTATTGGCCGAGGCAAAGGCCACCGCCCCGCCAGAGCCGCCTTCGCCGATCACCACGCTGATCAGCGGCACTTTGAGTTCGAGGCATTTCTCGGTCGACCGCGCGATCGCTTCGGACTGGCCACGTTCTTCGGCCCCTTTGCCGGGATAGGCACCGGGGGTGTCTACCAGCGTGATGACCGGCAGGCCAAAACGGTCCGCCAGCGACATCAGGCGGATCGCCTTGCGATACCCTTCGGGGCGGGCCATGCCGAAATTGCGTTCGATCCGCGACTTGGTGTCGTTGCCCTTTTCATGGCCGATCACCATGACGGGTATCCCGTTCAGCCGTGCAATCCCGCCCATGACGGCGTGATCGTCGGCAAAGTTCCGGTCACCGGCAAGCGGCGTATATTCAGTGAAAAGCGCGTCGATATAATCCTTGCAATGGGGCCGTTCGGGGTGGCGGGCCACCTGACATTTCCGCCACGGCGTCAGATCGGTGTAAAGCGATTTGAGAAGGTCCGCCGCCTTCTTGTCCAGTGCGGCCGCTTCCTTTTCCACGTCCATCTCGGGGTTGGCCCGTGCCATGGCACGCAGCTCTTCGGCCTTACCTTCGATTTCGGCAAGCGGTTTTTCAAAGTCGAGATATTGGG
>CAYGMX010000477.1:0-747 GCA_964351055.1 uncultured Loktanella sp.
GTACAGCCTTCTCTTTGCTGTTTTTTGATACCAACTGGGCGGTCTTTACGATTGTCAGCTATGCGCTGCTCGAAATTCCGCTGTTTTTGTGGTTTGCCAAAGCGCATGATATCCGGCTGGATGGCCGCGACGAAGACGACCCCGATTAATCATTGCACTCTTGGGGCAAGACCCGATCAATCCGCCGCGTCAGTTTGTCGGGTTTGACCCTAGCGCATCGAATCCTGCAACACGCCCAGCACAGCCTCGCGCGGGACATCGGAGGTGATAAAAGCATCTCCGATCCCGCGTACCAGAATAAAACGCAGCTTGCCGTCCTGCACCTTTTTGTCCTGCCCCATCAACGTCAGCAAGCCTTCGGCATCCGGCACGTCTCCGGCAATGTCACGGATATCGACCTTCATCCCCATGTCGCGCAGATGCGCACGCACACGGCTGGGGTCTTCCTGACTGCACAGCCCCAGACGCGCCGAAAGTTCGAACGCAAGGGCGCAACCGATGGCCACCCCTTCGCCGTGCAACAAACGGTCGGAATAACCTGTCGCCGCTTCGAGCGCGTGGCAAAAGGTATGGCCAAGGTTCAAAAGTGCGCGATCCCCCTGTTCGGTCTCGTCGCGCTGCACAATGTCGGCTTTCATCTGGCACGAACGGGTCACGGCCCGCACGCGGGCATCCATGTCACCGCGCACCATGGCAGGGCCTTCGGCCTCCAGCCAGTCAAAGAACGCAGCATCGCCCAGCAATCCG
>CAYGMX010000477.1:757-2483 GCA_964351055.1 uncultured Loktanella sp.
ACGACCTCGCCGTAGCCCCCCAGAAAATCGCGCCAGGGCAGCGTGCCCAAGAGTGCGGTATCCGCCAGAACAAGGCTGGGTTGATGAAAAGCGCCGATCAGGTTCTTGCCCGCCGTCGAATTGATACCGGTCTTGCCCCCCACCGAACTATCGACCTGCGCAAGCAATGACGTGGGTATCTGCACAAAGCGGACGCCACGGCGCAGGATTGCAGCGGCAAACCCTGCCAGATCCCCGATCACTCCGCCCCCAAAGGCCACCACGATATCGCCGCGCTCGACCTTTTGGGCCAGCAACCACTCCACCGACCGTTCCAGTTGCGCCCAGCATTTGGTGCTTTCACCGGGTGGCAGGGCGAGCGCCTCTGAACTCAGGCTTGCGGCGGCAAATGCCGCTTGCAATTGCGCCAGATGCAGCCGCGCGACGGTTTCGTCTGTCAGTATGCAAATATGCCGCCGCCCCCCCATTGCGGCGATCCGCGTGCCCGCCTGATCCAGCACGCCGGGACCAATTGCAATATCATAAGCCCGGCCGGGCAGATCAACATGGACGGTCGCACTCATTCGCTTGTCTCCAAAACAGCAGGGCGGGTCTTGAGCATGTCGATCACCGACTGCGTTGTCTGGTCAATACTGGCCTGTTCATCGACCGCAATCCTCACCCCCGCCAGATGGTAAATCGGCGTGCGTTCGGCAAAGATTGCGGCAAGGGTGGCCTTGGGGTCAGGCGTGCGCAGCAAAGGCCGGGTATCCTTGTGGCGGACCCGTTCCCACAAGGTGTGCAGGTCAGCATCCAGCCAGACGGCCACGCCCATTTCGGCAATTGCGTCCCGGTTGGCTTGCGCCAGAAACGCGCCGCCACCCGTGGACACGATCCCCGGCGGACCCGACAGCAGGCGGCGCAAAACCTCGGCCTCGCGTTTGCGAAAAAACGCCTCTCCGTCACGCTCGAAGATTTCGGCAATCGTGGCAGCGGCGGCTTCCTCGATAGCACTATCGCTATCCACAAAGGGCACGGCCAGACGCGCCGCCAAGGCCCGCCCGATCGCGGTCTTGCCAGAGCCCATCATGCCGACCAGCACCACTGTGCGCAGGAGTCGATAGGTTTGCCCGTCCGCCATGGATCTAACGCCTTTCTTTTCGGCCATTGCCTGCCAAACTTGAAAATTAATGAATGAATGCCGTGATCTTGCGTGAAAGGCCATATATAAACCCTTCAACAGGTGGGGTGAAACCCACATATTGAGGCAGATTGGATAATTGGGGCTGGCTATGTGGCGGTTGATCAAGGCGTTGTTGTATTTGATAATTCTCGCTGGTGTGGGTCTAGTGGCCTATGCTTATATAGGTCCTTTGTTTTTCCCATCCGATTTCGCGGCACCGACAACTGAGGTTACTCGCCCTGTCACGCTTGAAACAAATTAAGGCGCTCACCACGGCACTCTGCCTGTCAGGGACCGTGGTCCAAGCCCAAGCCCCCGCAAACGAGCCGCTTTCGGCGATCGAGTGGCTGTCGCGCAGCGTTGAACCCTTGCCTGCAATCGAACCGCCCGTGTCAGGCAACGCGCAGGCGCCCTCTGTCACGGTCACGGCCTTGGGTGGGCTGTCCAAGGACCCGATCGGTCTGCTTCCTGCCGATGTCACCGGCCTGCCCGGCACGATCTGGTCTGCCAGCGACGAAGCCGTTCTTGTCGATCTGGTCCGCGCCGAGCGGATCGATACAGTGC
>CAYGMX010000478.1:0-2471 GCA_964351055.1 uncultured Loktanella sp.
GCCCAAGGCGACCAAGGTTGAGATTGGCCGAGCCGATTGCCGACATCGTATCCACATTCAGACCCTGCTGTGCCGCGGCACGATTGTACGCCCGAAGCGCGAGTTCGAATTCACCAGCTGCCATAAGGCGGTGACCGACAATCAAGCCGTCCACGTTGCTGACGCCCGCAACGCCGGGCGCAAAAACGCCGTCACCTGAACGATTAAGGCCGCCTGAGGTACAGGCGGCCAAACTTATCAGCATCAGGGCCAAGAAAAATGGCCGTGTTTTCATTCTCTTTCAGCCCCCGCCGAGATTTGTCGCGATCGCATAGATTGATGGCCCGATCAACATCGCCATCAAGGGAGGCACCGTCAACATCATTGTTGCCAATGTCATCTTTGTCGGAAGCTTGTTGGCGGCTTCTTCAGCCCGCATGACCCTCTTGTCGCGCATTTCCGAGGCATAAACCCGCAATGCATCCGAAATAGAAGTACCGAACTGCGCTGACTGCACAAGCACAGTCACAAAGCTCGAGATGTCCGCCACGCCGCAGCGTTCCGACATATCCTTGAGAACGGTGTTCTTGTCCTTACCCGCCTTCACTTCCTGACTGACCGTTTCAAATTCTTCGGCAAGTTCAGGGAAACCGGATTTCAGTTCGCGGGCGACCCGCAGGATCGACTGATCCAGTGACTGGCCAGCTTCGACGCAGACAAGCATCATGTCAAGACTGTCGGGAAAAGCGTTTGTAATAGCTTCGATGCGTTTTTGCTTGCGGCGCGAGACCCAATAGATCGGCAGAAAGTAGCCCGCACCAGCGGGAACCATAATCCACAGGATGAGATCCTGCGCTGTCGGCTCCACCTGCGCCATCTGGACCATTGCAAAAAGGCCACCGCACACCAGACCGAAAAGGCCCAGCGCCAGTTTGGAAAAGTGGAAGATGCGGACAGCATTATTACTGCTGTATCCGGCTTGCAAAAGCTTCAGCTTGTCGGCCGAATACTCATCTGCGTTTTGCGGTTCCAGGAAACTGGAATACTTCTCAAGTTTGTCCCTGCGGCTGGCGCTGCGCAGTTTTTCGCCTTTTGCCGCCTTTTTTTCAGGAGCACGGTTCGCAGCCTTAAGCTTGTCAAGCGGATCAACCTCGCGCTTAAGCAGCACAGGCAAGGTGATGAGGATCAGGAAGACCCCAAGCAGGCCGACGATCATCAGTGGCCCGAAGGGGCCAAGCAGATCGGTAATCATCGTTTGAATGTTTTCCATAACGCGCCCCTATACCTTGATGTTGACCAGTGAACGCATGACAATGATGTTCAACACCAGAAATGCAATCACCACCAGAACAGCCGGAATGAAAAGCGGGCTTTCCATAACCTCGTCATAATAGTCAGGCTTCACAAGATTGATGCCCAGCAAGGCGACGACAGGGAAGGCCGAAAGCAGGTTGCCGGACCATTTCGCTTCTGCGGTGATCGCAGCAACACGCCGGAACAGACGGAAACGCGCACGGATCACTTTGGCAAGGCCATCCAAAATCTCGGCAAGGTTACCACCCGAGGTCTGTTGGATCGTCACGGCCACAGCAAGAAAGCGCATGTCCTGGTTATCAAGCCGCTCTGCCACGGCCTTGAGCGTTTCGCCCATGTCGCGACCATAGGCGGCTTCGTCCGAAACCATGCCCATTTCCGTTCCCAAAGGATCGGGGACTTCGCGGGCGACGATAGCAACCGAGGATGAAAAAGGGTGCCCCACGCGCAGTGAACGCACCATCAATTCGACCGCTTCGGGCAGCTGTTCCGCGATCATGCTCATGCGTTTTTTGGCTTTGCCGTTGACCCAGACATAGACGCCACCAACACCCATCAGGGTCCCGACGATAATTCTGATCGGAACGCCGACAGCTGTCATAAACGTCAAAAGGACAAAGGACACACCGCTGAGCACGACCATCAGAATAATCAGTTGGATCGGCGTAAAAGCGATGTTTGCCTTTTGCGCCTTGTCCGCCAGCAAAGAGTAAACCGGAATACTCTGCGACTTCATGTGCTGGGTCATCTCCTTGCGGAGTTGATCCAGAACCTGTTCGCGTGATCCGCCCTTGTCGAGCATATCAAGACGGCGGTTCACCTTGCCGTCCATGCTGATGGATTTGCCGAAGATAACCAGATAGGCACCCTGAACAAGCGCAAGAACAGCGACAAAAATCAAAATATAGATAAGGGGTTCGGCAGAAATCATCAGGTTTACTCCGCAACCATGGGTTCAAAGATTGCTGGCGGCAGATCGTAGCCCCAAAGCTTGAACCGCTCAGAGAAGTGGCTGCGCACACCGGTCGCCGTAAAGTGGCCGATGATCTTGTTGTCTGGCGTTAGACCGACACGCTGATAGCGGAAAATTTCCTGCATCGAGATAACATCGCCCTCCATGCCGGTGATCTCTGTGATCGACATCATGCGGCGCGCGCCGTCCTGCAGGCGCGCCGCCG
>CAYGMX010000479.1:0-2462 GCA_964351055.1 uncultured Loktanella sp.
GCTTTGAACGGAACGTCCCTGACGGTGAACGAGGTTGCAGGGCGGGATTTTGGTGTGAACTTTATCCCCCATACGAAAGTTGCAACCACATGGGGCGATGTGGCGCTGGGCGATCCGGTCAATCTGGAGATTGACACGATGGCCCGCTATGTGGCGCGGCTGCGCGAGTATGCCTGATGACGGATGGGGCGATGGCAGGGATCGGGCATAATTCGGGGCAGATCATTACGCGGGGGCAGAGCTGGCGCAAACATGTCTGGACCAAGGCGCGCAAGGATCTGATGCCTTCGCTCCCGATCGAAGTGGTGCGTCTGCGGGTGCGGCGTGCGGCAGAGCTTGGATTGCCATACAAGACCTATGCCGGGATCAGGGCGAGCACCGGGCACGATCTGATCGGTTTCATGTTTTCCAACAATGCGCTGCGGGTGCTGCGTGACGGGCAAGCCCTGCCGGCAGATCGCGCTGTGCAGCTGGCCGCGCTGGTGAACGCGGATTGCACCGGCGTGGCGCATCGGCCTGTCAGCCCGACGCATCTGGCGTCTTTGCCCGGTTTGCACCGCGCTTTCGCGGCACCCGCCTACAACTTGAGCTGGGCTGCGATGCGCGATCAGCTTCGCGCGATTGTGATGGCGCAAGGCCACCCTGCGGACCGGTTTGTCATTGTGGGCGATACCGCCTTCGAGCGCGAATGGGCAGAGGCGGCACGCACCGCCGGTTACCTGCGCGCCGAGCAGTTTTTTGGCTAGGGTGGATCTTGATCCACCCTACCAGACGGCGCTATGGCGCTTTCCAATCTGGCAGGGCTGGGCTATCTGGCAGGCAAGACTTCTTTGGGGATGAACATGAACAAGAAATTTGAATCGCCCGGCCCGGTGGAACGTGACTGGTCTGACGCGATCAGCCGGATCGAAGATATCATCGAGGATGCCCGCAACGGCCGCATGTTCGTGCTGGTCGATCACGAGGACCGCGAGAACGAGGGTGATCTTGTGATACCCGCACAGATGGCCACACCGGATGCGATCAACTTTATGGCCAAATACGGCCGTGGCCTGATCTGCCTGACCCTGCCCGGTGCGCGGATCGATGCGCTGGGCCTGCCGCTGATGGCCTCGCATAACTCATCGCGCCACGAAACCGCATTCACCGTCAGCATCGAGGCCCGCGAGGGTGTCAGCACCGGTATTTCCGCCCACGATCGCGCGCGCACGGTCGCAACTGCCATTGATGCCTCAAAGGGTGCCGCCGACATCGCGACCCCGGGGCATGTCTTTCCGTTGCGCGCACGTGACGGTGGCGTTCTGGTCCGCGCAGGCCATACCGAAGCCGCTGTGGACATCAGCCGCCTTGCGGGGCTCAACCCATCCGGCGTGATCTGCGAGATCATGAAGGAAGATGGCGAAATGGCCCGCTTGCCCGATCTGATTGCCTTTGCGCAGCTTCATAACCTCAAGATCGGCACGATCAGCGACCTCATCGCCTACCGCCGCCGTCATGATACCCTTGTCCGCATCCGTGAACGCCGCACAATCCAGTCCGAATTCGGCGGCCAGTGGGAAATGCGGATTTATACCGACGAGACTCAAGGGGCCGAACATATCGCCCTCATCAAGGGCGATATCACCACGCCGGAGCCCGTGTTGGTCCGGATGCATGCGATGGACCCGATGCTGGATGTGGTTGGTGTCGGCCCCAAGGGGCGGCGCAATGAATTCGGCGATGCAATGACACTGATCGCCCAAGAAGGCCGTGGCGCCCTAGTGCTCTTGCGAGACCTCGATATGAAACTGGACACGACTGACGATGTGTCGCCGCAAACACTCAGGCAATACGGGCTGGGTGCGCAGATCCTGAGCTCGCTGGGTCTGCACGACATTGAATTGCTCACTAACTCGCCGAAACCGAAAGTTGTGGGCCTTGATGCCTATGGACTAGAGATCGTCGGAACCCGCAAGATTTCGGAGATCGGATAATGGCTGGATCGTCGCATTATATCATGCCGCTGCCGGAGTTTGACGAACCGGTCAAGATCCTCATCGTGGCCTCGCCCTACTACAAGGATATTTCGGACAACCAGATCGCAGGTGCCAAGGCCGAGATCGAAAAGGCTGGTGCGACTTGGGATATCGTGGAAGTGCCCGGCGCGCTCGAAATTCCCACCGCCATCGGGATCGCCGAACGGATGAGCAACTTTGACGGCTATGTCGCCCTTGGCTGCGTGATCCGCGGCGAGACAACGCATTATGACACGGTTTGCAACGACAGCAGTCGCGCGGTGCAACTGCTTGGCTTGCAGGGCCTTTGCATTGGCAATGGTATCCTGACCGTGGAAAACCGCGCGCAGGCCGAAGTGCGCGCCGATCCTGCACAGATGAACAAAGGGGGCGGGGCTGCTGCTGCCGCCTTGCACCTGATCGCGCTGGCCCGTAAGTGGGGCAAGGCCGAGAAAGCCGTGGGGTTCA
>CAYGMX010000480.1:0-2434 GCA_964351055.1 uncultured Loktanella sp.
GAACGGCAGATAGCTGGTCACGATATCCCGCATGGTGCCTTTGGGGATCACCGCATAGCTTTCGGTAAAGACGGCGCGATCGGTCAGCAATTGGTCCTGCCCCGGGTGGCCGCCGGTTGGTGCATAGTAATCTTTGGTCATCGGCGTACTTTCTGACGTGTGTTTCACGCCATTATGCGCAGGCCCACGCAGGCGCACCATTCGCCTTGTCGTAACAGGACCTATCCGGTTTTATTGTGAATGCGCGCCTAGGTCTTTCGCAGCACGATGCTTTGGCCGGACTGGCCGGGCCGGCCCAAGGCGGTATGGGCGGCGTGGATTTCGCCAAGTCGCGCACCGACTACCGGTTGCCAGTCTTCGGATCGCCGTGTTTCAAGGTTAAACCCAAGGCATTTCACCTCGTTGGTGGCTGACAGATTGCCGTCGCTATCCAGAACGCGATGGAATAGGATCAGCCTCTTATTGTCGAAATCGGTCAACTGCGTGGTGATCGTAAAGGCGGCACCCTCGGCCAGTTCGCCGGTATAGGTCACGTGGTTTTCAACGATAACGTATTCGTGGCCGCCGCGCTCCGCGATTGTCTGCAAAGGCGCGTTAATCCAGTTCCAGAAGGCCCAATTCGCCTGATCGCAAATGGTGAGGTAATGCGCCATGTTCAGGTGATGATACTCATCAACCCATTCTGGTTTGACCGTGTTTTCAACCAGTTGCAGAGGGGCCGCGATATCGCCTGTCCAGTCATGCTGGAATATTTCGGTCTCCAGCATCTTAGCGTCCCTTCCAGTTGGGGGCGCGTTTTTCGGACAGGGCGGCCATGCCTTCGGCGGCATCCGCGCTGTCATAGACGCTCTTGTAGATCGGCAGACCGGCACTGCGCATTAGCCGGTATGCTTCGGGCACAGACTGGCCTTCGGTCGCACGGTCGATTTCCTTGATGGCCTGTAACGACAGGGGGGCCGCTGCCGCGATCCTGTCGGCCAGCGCATGGGCTGCGTCCAGCAATCCGGCTGCTGGTACCACGTCATTGACAAGGCCCCAGCGGGCCAGTTCTGCGGCACTCGCACGACGCCCTGTCATCATCATCTCCATCGCAATGGCGCGAGGCAGGCGGCGGGGCAGGCGGATCACACCCCCCGCATCAGCGATCAGCCCGATTGTGGCTTCGGGCAGGGCAAATTCCGCGTGCTCGGCCGCAACGATCATGTCCGCTGCCAATGCCAGTTCAAACCCGCCCCCCAAGGCCATGCCGTTGACCGCAGCGATCACCGGTTTTGTGAGGCCCCAATATTCTGTCAGCCCCGCAAAGCCGCCGATCCCCTGATCGGCATCCGGCGCCTCGCCTTCGGCTGCGGCTTTGAGGTCCCACCCTGCCGAAAAGAACCGCTCGCCTGCGCCGGTGATGATCCCGACCGACAGGCTGTCGTCGTCCTGCAACATCTGGAACGCAGCCCCCAGCGCCTTGCTGGTGGCCGCATCAATGGCATTGGCCTTGGGCCGGTCGAGGGTGATTTGCAGAACGCGATTGCGCCGCTTTGTGCTGACTGCGTCGTTGTTCATCTGTTTACTCCACAGCGTCAGGCGACGCTTTCCGTTTGATCCGCCATTGCCAGCTTGAGCACCGCATCCACAGCCATGGCACCCGAGATGCTCACAAGGATCGGATTCACTTCGATCTCTTCGGCGCCGCTTGCCAGTGCAAATCCGGCCAGATGTTCCAGCAGGTCCAGCAACGCCTCGCGGTCCCCTGCCGGTCGCCCGCGCCACCCGCTGATCCTTGCGCTGACCTTGAGCCGGTCCAGCGCGCGGGCGATTTCGGCGCGTTGAAACGGGGCGGCAAGCAGGATGCTGTCGTTCCACAACTCTGCCTCGACCCCGCCGCCTGCGATCATCATCACCGGACCAACCGACGGGTCAACCGTGACAGAGGCCATCACCTCGGCCACGACATCCTGTGACATGGCCTCGACCAGCATTGACGTGAAGGGGATGTGCGGCGCAAGCCGCGCCATATCCGCGCGCATCCGGCTGATGGCCTCGGTCACGGCTGCGGGGGTGCCAAGGCCGATCGTAACCGCGCCCACTTCGGTCTTGTGTAAAAGCCGCGCGTCAAGCGCCTTGATGGCCACCGGAAAGCCTATGCTCTGGGCTGCATCGGCTGCATTTTCCGGTGCGACGATTTGTGAAGCGGGCACAGCAACCCCCGCCTGCGCGATCAGCCCTTTGGCTGTGGCCTCGTCATGATAGACACCCAAAGCGGGGGGAGTTGCGGGTACATCCAGCAAGGCCTCGACCCCTTCGGCCATCAGTTCTGCGCGCCGCTCGCGCCACCACAGGGCATGGGATAGGGCCTTGATGCATTCTTCCAGCCCTTGCATGGCAGCAAGCCCGAGGCTTTGGGTATGGTCGCGCGCATGCCCCGGAAAGCAATCGACCA
>CAYGMX010000481.1:0-2428 GCA_964351055.1 uncultured Loktanella sp.
CCACGCAGGAGCACACCCAACGCTCCAATAATAGCGACTGGCCCCCAGGCGTAAGGCGCTGGCGTGGTCCAAAGCGCGGCATTTGCGAAGGTGGCCAAGCCGATGCCGATGACTGCGAATGATGCGCTCATGGCCGATGCGATGATCGCGAGCGCGACATGCTCCCGGTGGCGCGCCGCCAGGGTAAACATGACGACCATCGCCAGGACCGCGACCGTATCGACGTGCCAAGAGAAATGGTGTATCCAGACGACATCAGGAGGCAGGCCGGATGCTTCAAGCGGCCCCAACATCTGTGGGGCCCCGAGCCATTCGTGTGCGACAACGCCCAGCATAGAAAGTGTTGCAGCGATCAAATAGAAAATGCGGGATAACCGACTCATTTTATTTCCTTCAAGGATTGGTGGGTTGAGTGTTTAAGAATACGGGGTTGGTTAGGTGGTGGCTTCCACCTCCTTGATGAAGCCCAAGACCCTTTCGAGGTAGTCTGACGAGTTATCTTCCCACGCATAATGCGCCGCACCAGGAATGACAGCGAACCTGCTGTTTGGCAGAAGGTCCGCCAGCCGCCGCGAATTGGATACGGACACGAATGTATCGAACTCACCATGAAGGACCTGCACCGGGGCTTCGATCCGCGTTACATCACGCTCAAGCGCTGGTGTTTCGGTTGGATAGCTGCCCAGAAAGCCGACTTGCCCGCGCAGCTTGGCAAAGCGCGTGGACCCGGCAAGGTAATCGGCTTTCCCCTCGGGTGACGGTTTGATGAGGCGATACCCGACGCTGTTGGCGGCGGCGCAGTAGATGCGCCCGCCGATGGGGCCACCGCCAGAGAGTGTCGCCCACTGCACAAGGCGCGAAGACACGAGAGCCCGCAGGAGAAACGACCCTTCCACCTTTCCAACCACGCCCGCATCGCCCACGGTCGCTGATTTAATCCGGCCCGGGTTGTCCGCCATGAACCGCATCAGGGTTGGAGTGCCGATATCCGGCCCGACTGCATGGGGGTGCGACAGACCGAAGTGATCCAGAATCTTGCCCAGAAACACCGCGTGCTGACTGACGGTCGTGACATGACGCGCAGGGTCAGAACCGCCGTGATTGGGCAGATCCACCGCCACGACATCAAAGCTTTGGGATAGTTGATCCCACCAGTTGTGGTAGGTCAGAACGCTCATGGGTTGCGGCGAAGTCAGCAAGAGCTGCGGCTTGCCTTCATTCCGGCTGGCCGCAAAGCGGATCATGACGCCGTCTATTGTCGTGGTCTCAAACCTCATTTTTCTGATCCTGATTGATTGCGCTGGAGGTTAGGTTAAGCTATACCGCTTAGATCTAGAACATGCAGATGCGGTCAATCGCTTGCATTTCGTCCCAATCGACTTGCAGAACTTGCAAGAGGGATGTTTTGGCGCAATAAACTATGAAGGGACCACCAGCTGATAGGGAGACTACGGTGCAGGAAACATATCCGCTCGCGCTAGGACTGAACGCCTGCCGTATGCTCGGGATCGACCCCATAGACATGCTCCGCCAGGCCGGTCTCGGCGATCTCGATCCCAAGCAGGCAGCTCTTGGAGTGACCGCAATACAATACGTGGCCGCGTGGGACGCGATGGTCTGTCTGGCAGGGCGCGATGACTTGCCGAGCCAACTGGGCATCGCCATTGCGCGCGGGCCGATCGTTCCTGTCTTTCTGGCGCTGGATTGTGCGCCTGACCTTGAACAGGGTTTGCGCCGGATCACCCGCTATAAGAGTCTTATCGGTCCTACCCGGATGCACGTGTTCGGCGATGATGCGGAACTGACAGTTGAATACGACAGCAGCATACAGGGGCTTGATTTGCCCGCCTCCATGCTGGCGCTCTATCTTGCGTTCGTCGTTGAAAAAGCACGGCTGATGACTGCCCGCCCGATGGTCCCGGTGGCGGCCACGCTCAGAGCTGACGAAGATGCGCGACACACACTCGCCCGGCATCTCGGCGTGATGCCGAGATATGGCGAAAAGGCCACCCTGAGCTTCTCGCGCGCCGATGCAACGGCACCATTCCTATCCGAGGCCCAAGGGCTGTGGAAAACGATGGAACAGGATCTCGAACGACAACTTGCCGCGCGAGCCCGAACCAGCAACATGTCCGCCCAGGTTTCAAGCGCGCTGCTGACACAACTGCCGTTAGGCAAAGCTGACGTGGTCACGGTGTGCCAGGAACTCAGCGTCAGCCGCAGCACTTTGCAACGGCGATTGCGCGACGAGGACACGACGTTCCAGCAAATCCTCGATACAACGCGCAAAGACCTTGCGCTGCGATACCTGACCAAGAGCGCGTTGGCGAACGAGGAAATCTCCTTCCTGCTTGCTTACAGCGATCCGAACAGTTTCTTCCGAAGCTTCCGACGTTGGACCGGTTTATCGCCGAGCGAAGTCCGAGAA
>CAYGMX010000482.1:0-2417 GCA_964351055.1 uncultured Loktanella sp.
TAACGGATTACCAGCCCGTCTGGGGTTTGCGCATAATGCGCTTTGACCTCTGCCAGCCAGCGCGCCATCGGGACGCCGTGAAAATGGGTCCAAAGCCGCGCGCGGGCCTCTGCTGCCTCGGCATAGGTTTTCTGCGCGGGATTGTGGCCGATATAGCCCTTGATCACCTCAAGGCCTTTGTCGGCAATCGCGGGGCCGATATCGTTCAAAGCGACGCCCAGCAATCTGTCTTTGACCGTCGCAGCCAGAACCATCGCGATCAGCCCGCCGCGCGAGGTGCCAAGGATCGCGGCCTTTTCCAGCCCCAGAAGATCCATGAGCGCCAGCACATCGGCGGCCTCTTGCGATATCGTGTAGGTGGCTGGATCGGCCCAGTCCGATTGCCCGCGCCCGCGATAATCGGGGCGGATCAGGCGGACAGGCAGATGCGGGGCGACATGGTCGAAATCGGCGCCATTGCGGGTCAATCCGGCCAAGGCGATGACGGGCACGCCCGTACCCGCGTCGGTATAATAGAGGGAAAGACCGTCTGTCGATGTGAACGTCGGCATTAAACAAAGTCCGGTATGGTCGAAAGATCGGCGCGTATGTGGTGCGGGGTGGCAAAAAGCCTGTCAACCGGTTCCGCCGCCCGATTGACCCAGACGGTTTGAAAGCCGTAGCCGGATGCGCCTGCCACATCCCATCCGTTGGACGAAACAAAAAGAACCTCTTCGCGGCCACAGCCGAACCGTGCGCCAACCAGATCGTAGACGCGGTCATGCGGTTTGAACACGCCCACCTTGTCCACGCTCAGGACCGCATCCAGCAGACCGCCGATTCCTGCCGATGATACTGCCCCCTCCAGCATCTTGCCCGACCCGTTGGACAGGATCGCGGTTGCCATACCCTTGGCTTTCAGCGCGGAAAGCATGGCAGGGACTTCGGGAAAGGCCGCCAGTTCCAGATAAAGGTCCAGCAGGCGGTTGCGCGTCCCGTCATGCGTCAGACCATGCGCTTCCATCGCCCAGTCCAGCCCGTCCTTGGTAACCTGCCAAAAGTCGCAATGCCGCCCTGCCACGGCCCGCAGCCATGTGTATTCCAGCTGCTTGCGCCGCCAGTCCCGTGCCAGCGCAGGCCAGACAGCCGCGAGATCGGCATGTGCGGGTTCCTTTGCGGCCTGCACGGCGGCTGCATTGACATCGAACAGCGTGCCATAGGCATCAAAGATACAGGTCGAAATAGTCATGACATCCTCCAGTCAGGGCATCGTGTCACGGGACAGTCCGGGCGAAAAGGGGCAATCCGTTTGCAAGTCGTCCCTGCATCCTCTAGCCTCTGGCCCTTCAAATTAGGTCATAGAAAGGTGAGACAAATGAGCCAAGCAAAACCGGGCGATACCGTACGGATAAATTACACCGGTACTTTGAACACCGGAGAGACATTCGATAGTTCTCAAGGGCGTGATCCGCTTGAGTTTGTCGTCGGTTCGGGCCAGATCATCTCCGGCCTTGATGCCGCGATCCCCGGCATGGCCTTCGGTGACAAGAAAGTGGTCGAAGTGCCCTGTGCACAGGCCTATGGTGAAGCCAACCCCGATGCCCGCCAAGCCGTGCCGCGCGAGGGCATCCCCGCAGATATTCCCTTGGAGGTCGGCACGCAGTTGCAGATGCAGACCCCGCAAGGACAGGTCATTCCTGTGACTGTCGCAGATGTGACCGAAACCGAGGTAACGCTTGACGCCAACCACCCTCTGGCAGGGCAGGACCTGAACTTTGCGATCGAGGTTGTCGGGATCGACACAGCGTAAACCGCGTTCTTCGAAGAAAGGCCGCACCTTTTCTTTAAGGCTGCGGCCTTTTTTGTGTACGGAGCGCGCCAAGCGGATTGTGCCCCGTTGTCACCCCCCCGGAACCAAAAAGCCTGCATGACTGGGCCAGCGCCGGGCGGCGTTGTACCTGAACCTGTACCTTTGCGCGATGGAGGCTTCTATCCGGAAGGGTAGGTCATAATCCCGATGCCACCCTTACTGAATTCCTTAACAAAGATTAAGAATGGCCCAACACATGGCGTGAAAATGCCTCGATGACAGTGTGTAAAGAGTGAAAGAAAGTTTTGGAGCATCGTATCGCCATGAAAAAGTTAGCAAGTATTCCTGATTGGTTCAGGGCGTTCCGGAACGATGAGGCCGGTGTGGTCACAGTTGACTATGTCGTGCTGAACGCTGTCGTTGTCTCCTTTGGTTTGTTTGTGTCCCAGCCCATCGTGGTTGGGGCCAACGACTTCATTCATGACGTCGTCGACACATTCGAGACTTCACCCCATGTCTACCATGGAACCGGAAACAACGCGTCCAGCAGCGGCAGTGGCGACACGAGCGGCAGCGGTAGCTCCGGAAGCGGAAGCAACAGCAGCAATACGTCAAGCGGAAGCAACAC
>CAYGMX010000483.1:0-2407 GCA_964351055.1 uncultured Loktanella sp.
GCAATTGTCATGCCGCTGGTCGGGGCGGCGATCGGGCTGGGCGCGGGCCTGCTGGTGGGCCTGTCGCTGGGCGGGATCGTCCTGATGATGGTGCTCAGCGCCTCGGCCAGCTATATTGCGGTGCCTGCCGCCATGCGGGTGGCACTGCCAGAGGCCAACCCGTCCGTCTATCTGACCCTCTCGCTTGGGGTCACCTTCCCCTTTAACCTGACGCTTGGCATCCCGCTTTACCTTGCCGTAGCACAAATCGCCGTCGGAGGCTGACATGCAGACACATACCGCAAAACGGGTCGAGATCGTGATCGAAGCACCGCTGGAAAGGCGGCTGACACAAGCGCTGACCAGTGCAGGCGTCACAGGCTTTACCATCCTGCCGGTGCTGGGCGGGTCCGGCCGGTCGGGTGTCTGGACCCGCGAAGGTCAGGTGGGACGGGCGGGGATGGTCTCGGTCGTCTGCCTGATCAAACCCGAACGGCTGGACGGGCTGCTTGATGCGGCCTTTGGGGTCGTTGAAAAACACATCGGCGTTGTCAGTATCACCGACGCGCAAGTGCTGCGGGCCGAACGGTTCTAGGCCGGGGGATACGGTATAGACAGTCACCGCACTTGTATCCGAGCGAGCGCGGACTTTGGACGCGGGATGCACTAAAGTCTGCTGTGCGGGACAGAGCCGACTTTCGCTGCAGCTGCGCCAATGTCGGCTATAAGGGTTTCTTCGTTGAAAAACGCTCAAGCTAGCGAATTCGCCCAACCCAAAAAGTCGTTAAAGAGGAAACGCACGCCGTCATCTTGAATAACCCAATCGGCTTTGGATTCTTTGAACCAAAGCGAACCAAGATCAGTCTCGTTTTCAGCCAAGAGTTTTTGGCAGTATGTGGCTAGTTCCTGCACGGCTTGGTCGCCATAGCTTTGTCGAAAGTCTTCATAGATTTGGTTGCGCCCGTCTGGGGTGTCGGCCCAACCAGGATGAACGACATCTAGGTCTTGATGAAATTGCAAAGTGAAGTCGTAGAATGATTTCGGCGGCGTCATGTCAGTCAACCCTTGGATATGAAGTAATAATGACAAAACCATCTGGCATGTCCGGGGCATACTCAATAACGGTTCCCACTCCAAATGTCCGCCGGAGCCGTATCGGGGATGAAGCACGCTGAGTCGTTCTGTATGCCTCAAAGCCTGTTATTGATCCAAAATCACTTGTTATGAAGGCTCTACGCAATCTACCACTGGCGACTTCGTCCACAACGTTCAAGTTTCTCGCAAGATTGGAGTTCGTCAGCTTTTCAGCTGCTTCAAGTGACGGGAAAGTTCCGTGTCGCCAGCGATATTGGCTTACGAAAAGCGTTCTGCCACGTGGAGTGCTAACCGATCCGACTAGGAAGGCTTCGCTCTTTCCGACATGCAGCGCGATGGTATGACCTCCGCTAGCTTCATGGACTGTAAGGTCTTGTGGAGGAATGCCGCCGTCGAAATCGACGAGAACTACGTTGCTTTGGGGGGCTGGCGCAATGGGTTCCGCGTAACACCTACAGTTATGTGCTTCGCCTGGATGCCCGCCCGCCGGCGGACTATCCCAACGAAAGACCTGATCGTCATGTTCTGCATGGATATCACGCACTTTGGCGTCGTCTTGTGAGCGCCAAGTATACCGCTCAATGCCAAGGTCTTCTTGTCGAAGCTGATTGATCAGACCAGAAAAAGCTCGCAGCAAGCGTTCTTCCATGGCCGAGCGCAGCGGTCTCAGCCGCTGTGGGTGATCTTGGTACCCGTTGAAAATACTCTCAAGTCGCGTGTCCCATGCGTTTAGCGCTTCTTCTTTGGCGTCTGCCACGTCCCTTAGTTCAGCATCGGTCAGGTTCGGCACGGTATCTGGGGGCGTCAGAGCGTTCAGCAACATCCGGGCATTATCAGCAGTCGCTTGGTCGAGGCGGTTGCTAAAGTCAGCCCGTAGAGCAGAGTAGTTCGGGAAAGCTGACTTGAGAGAAAAGCCCAGCTTCTGACCAAAGGTCTTCCGATGAAGGTGCGACAGGACGTATTGGCCGTTGCCGCCATGCCGTAGGAAGTCACTAAAGTTCTGTTGCATGGACACTCCCGCGCAATGGTTTAGGCAGGAGTTACTCGGAAATGATTAACGAAAACCGCTCTCTGCGTTCTATGCGCAGTTCAATAAAGCAACGTGGCTGGAACTTGGAAGCAGTCGTTCGATCATGTCGCAGCATCCGACACTTCGGGCTCAAACCGGACCTTCGCTGCACCCTACACAAATGGCCCGTTCTTCACTTCATCCCAGTCCATCACCCAAAACCGCCTACGCTCCCCAATCCGCCGACTGCATTTCGCGCAGGCGTCTGGCGGTGCGTTCGAATTCGAAGGTGCCCGTGCCTTCTACGTACAGCATTTCGGGCGG
>CAYGMX010000484.1:0-2385 GCA_964351055.1 uncultured Loktanella sp.
AGCCCTCATTTCTTCCCTGCGCCCACCGGTCTACCCGAGGTTGGTGCAGCTTGGGCGAACTCTGCGGCCATGGTCGCCAAATATAATGGTCTGACCGAGATCGTCGTGCGGCCCTCCGAGTATAACCTTGATCTTGAAGAGCGGATCACCGAAGCCGGCCTTGAAACAGCCGAAGAGGTTGCAGCCTATCTTCTCACGCTCGCAACTGCCGATCGGTTTACGCTGGAAGAATACGAGAACCTCGTAGGTGTTCTCAAAGGTGCTGACGGCATCTTTGAACCGCTCACGCAGGATGAAACAGCCGCCTTCAACAGGGCAGCCGGTTTGCTCATCGTACTGCCCAGCTTTGAAATGCAATAGCTTCGGCTCTCTCCGATTTAGGAAAGGTAACTCAATTGAAAACGCGTAGAGAATTCCTGAAGTCGTCGGCATTGGTCGCCGCTGCAAGTATGGCTGGGATTGCCGGTGCGCCCCAGTTCTCCTTCGGTCAGAACGCCGGAGGCAAGACATTCGTCAAGATCTTCATGCGAGGGGGTGCAGATGGCCTGCACCTGTTCCCGGCAATCGGTGACATGCAGTACTATGCGCACCGCCCGACGATCGGCATCCAGCCACCCAACGGGAATGATGCAAATACCGCCATCGACATCGGCGACAGTTACAGGGGCATGAACCCGAACCTTGAGCCGTTGATGGAGATTTGGGACGCTGGCCGCATGATGGTCGCACCTTCGACAGCCCTTGAGGAAAACAACCGGTCCCACTTTGACTCGCAACGCTGGATCGGGACAGGCGCGCGGAATGACATCATTGACGGTTATCTGAACCGCTACATGCAAAACGTCGCTGGCCCTGTGCATCCTTTACGGGGTGCTGTGCTTGGCAAGACATCGATCAGCACCGAAGCGCGCGGCGCGATCACGGTCCCTGCCGTTGCGAACCGCGAAGGGTTCAACCTTCAAAACCAGAACTTCTGTTCCGGGACCGGCTGCGCCGACAACCAGTTGACCGAACTGATGCGCGAAATTTCTTCGCACGAGATCGATCAGCCAGGGTTGGAGGCATCTGTGCGCGAAAACCAGTTGATCATGCTGGATTCGATTGCAGAAGTTCAGGCTGCAGGCATGGATTATGTCGTAGAAGCAGACGGTTTGGATTATTCCAACACCGATTTGGGCCGAGGCTTGCGGCTTGTCGCACAATTGATGAAGGCGGATGTTCCGCTTGAAGTGGCTGCGCTCGACTGGAACATCGGCTGGGACACACATTCAAACCAGACCGCTCAAGGCTCTGCAAATCCGTTCTCTGACCAGACTTTCGGTTTCCATAGCCGGATGCGCCGTGGTGCCACCGACTTCTTGACGTTCTATCGGGATATATCTGCCAACATCGACAATGTCGTCGTCTTGGTCGGAACAGAGTTTGGCCGGACCGTCATTGAGAATGGCAGCCAGGGCACCGACCACGGTCACGGTACGACATGGTTTGCCTTTGGTGGTCCAACCCGTGGGGGTGTTGCTCCGGACATTACATCGCTGGCCGTCGAACAATTGCGCAACAACCGCTATGTTCCAACGGTCACCGAATATCGTGACATTGTGGCCGAGATTATGGTGCGTCACATGAGTATGCCCGAGAATCTTGTCTCGACGGTATTTCCGGCGCACCAGTTCTTTAACCACAACCTCTTTACCCGTGGTATGACCTAGCCCAACCAACCGGTTGAATTCTTGCGCGCTGAGGGGCAACATGCTTCTCAGCGCAATTCGTTAGAGGCCACGTCCCTGAATGACACCTTCACTTGATCTGTCATCCAAACCATCCTCGGCACAGAAATCCGTCAACACTCTGACCAAGATTGCCAATCTGGTTTCGGCCAGCATAGCCATGCTGAACGAACCGCCCAAAATCCCCAAAAAGGCGCCGCCACCGGAACTCTATCTTGGTGATTCTTCCTATGCTTTGCGTCTTGATGAAGACGTGATGCGGTTTGTCGACCGTAAAGAACTGATCGCGCGGTTGGAACAGCTGCCCGAACGCGAGATAGATTTGGTCTTTGCAGGCCGCACCGCCCTCGATTTGAGCTTTCAGGTGCCAAATGGGCCGTTCAAAGACCTTCAGGCGATGATCGAAACAGAACTTGCATTCAGGTCCCCGATCCAAAGGGACCAGTGTTTGTGGTTCTGGTTAGCGAAAGAGACCGTGAATGGTGACTGGATGGTCGAAGGCGCAATCGTTCTGAAGACCTCGATCGACTGGGTCCTTGATGGTATGAAATCAACAGGGAAAACCATCAATCTGGCACGCCGCCATAACGGGGACGGTTCATTGCGGCTTGGCGTCGAGCCTGACTGGTTGAAAAAGAATGTAGGGCGGATGAGCGCG
>CAYGMX010000485.1:0-2383 GCA_964351055.1 uncultured Loktanella sp.
CAACGAGCTCGCCGCAGCTCTCGGTCACGGGCTGGATGGCGATTTACACCGCAACGCAGCGAGCGCCTTTGCGGGGCTGATGGGCCAGCAGATCGCGGCGAAGGGCGTGACGGTGCTGGATGACGGTACGATCCCTGACCGGCGCGGGTCGATCACCGTGGATGACGAAGGCACCCCCAGCGCCAAGAATACACTGATCGAGGACGGCGTCCTTGTGGGCTATATGCAAGACCGCCAGAACGCCCGCCTTATGGGGGTGGCCCCGACAGGCAATGGCCGCCGCGAAAGTTTTGCCCATGCGCCGATGCCGCGCATGACCAATACCTATATGCTGGCAGGTGATACCGCGCCCGAAGCCTTGGTCGCCGACCTTAAGGATGGCATCTATGCTGTCGGGTTCGGCGGTGGGCAAGTTGACATCACGAACGGCAAGTTCGTGTTCAGCTGCACCGAAGCCTACAGGGTTAAGAACGGGATCGTCGGCGCCCCTGTAAAGGGTGCAACCCTGATCGGCGATGGCGCGACCGCCCTCAAACAGATCCGCGGGATCGGCAACGATCTTGCACTTGATCCGGGCATCGGCAACTGTGGCAAGGCCGGACAATGGGTGCCTGTCGGCGTGGGCCAACCCAGCCTGCTGATTGGCGGGCTAACGGTGGGTGGCGCGGCGGCTTAGGTTAGGGCCCCGCATTCTGGGTCTTGAGGGGCAGGTTTTCTGGCGGCATGCCAACGGAAATAGTGGATCCGTCGGCAAGCTGTGTTGTACACTGCGCCGCGATCAACTGATAGGCATGCTTCTCCCAGCCTTCGTCGTCATGCATGAAAAGCCTGCGCCACGCCCCCGAAATCTCGGCGGGGAGCCTGATCCCGTCGAGTTCCGGAACAGGGAGTTGGCGTTGCACAGCGGTTTTGTAGGCGCGGGTCTTGAGGTCGTTCAATGCCCGCACCAGAGGCATCGCCACTTTCACCCGTCGCCCCGCGAACACAACTTCTGCCCGCAGGTTTGATGTTACAAAACACCGGATAATCAAATCTCCGCGCCGGTTGAGGCTGATCATCGGCACAAGGTCAAGGCGCACGGTGCATATCTGGTTCTTGAAAAGGCCCGCATCCTCGTATTGAGGTGTCACCTTTTTGGGGTCTTTGCGTGCCTGCTGCAGAACGTGCTTCAATTGAACAACTCTGGGAATGACCCCCAACTCCCCTGACATGCCATGTGCGGACAACTTTTGTCCTACGCGGCAAACGCCTAAGAAATCATTGAGAGCAACAGCAGGCTGTAGGGAAATGACAAGGAGTTGACCGCCCCAATAGCCCTGCCATGACCAATCGGGTTTTTTGGTTGCGGCACCGCTTCTGGTTACAACTCGTTAACCTTGATTCGCTACATGTTGGACAGCACTAGGCGGAGCAGGCGGAATGACCGGAAACAACCTATCTTCCACACCCCCACAACTCCCCCCCACCACGGAAGAAGATACGGTCAGCCGGCTTCGCCTTTTGCGATCACGTCGGGTTGGTGTGGCCACCTATTATCGGCTGCTGGCAGAGCACGGCAATGCCGCGGCAGCATTGAAGGCCCTGCCACAAATCGCGCAGGCTGCGGGCGTTTGCGAATACGCGGTATGCCCCGAAGGTGTTGCACTCGCGGAGATGAAAGCAGGCAAGGCAGCGGGTGCCCGCCTTTTGGTCGCAGGGACCGCGGATTACCCAAAAACCTTGGTACAGATCGACGCCGCGCCACCCTTGCTGTGGGTCATGGGCAACGTCAGCCTTTTGCACCGCCCGATGATTGCGCTGGTTGGCGCAAGGAACGCGTCCTCGCTCGGAACGCGGATGGCAAAGCGGCTGGCAGAGGATTTGTCAGCGGCGGGCTATGCCATTGTTTCCGGCCTTGCGCGCGGGATTGATGCGGCAGCCCATCTTGGTGCTTTACCGTTTGGCACTATCGCGGTGCAGGCCGGCGGCGTTGATGTGATCTATCCGGCGGAAAACGCGCAACTGGCGCATGATATCGCAAAATCCGGTTTGCGCGTGGCAGAGATGCCGATGGGCCTGCAACCGCAAGCCCGCCATTTTCCGGCGCGCAACAGGATCATCTCGGGTCTGGCGCAAGCTGTTGTCGTGGTCGAGGCTGCGGCCAAGTCAGGTAGCCTGATCACCGCGCGCAATGCCCTTGATCAGGCGCGCGATCGCAGCTGCGATCGGCACTGCGACCTTGTGGCGCGTCGCCCACTCGGCGATGCGACGCGCGATGGCGGCTCCCTCGACGTAGGCCCCGGCCTCCTGCGCGGCCTGGTCGGCCACCAGCCCCTGCGCCAGTGCGCGGCCGATGGGGACCGGCGAGTAGCGCCGGCGCTAAAAGAAGCGAGCGACCCGGAAC
>CAYGMX010000486.1:0-2376 GCA_964351055.1 uncultured Loktanella sp.
GTCATTGGTCTGATCGAAAGCACCCGCTCTGCCCGCGCGCAAAGCCATGTGCCCGCAGGGGCCAAGGTGCCTTTGCTGGTCATGGGGCTGGACGCCAAGGGGCAATCGGCGTGGGACAATAACGCGGTGCTGATCCAGCGGCTTGCGCGCATCGACAGCCTGACACATGTGGACGCTTTCCCCAAAGGCTGTGTGACGATCCCGATGGAAGGCGGCACCTTCGGTCTGCCTTTGGCCGACCTGATCGACGTGCCCGAAGAAATCGCGCGCCTCGAAAAGACCCTGCAAAAACTGGCCAAGGAACTCGGTGGCCTGCGCGGGCGTCTGAACAACCCCAATTTCGTGGCCTCTGCTCCGGACGAGGTTGTGGCCGAGGCCAAGGAAAATCTGGCCCTGCGTGAAAACGAAGAGGCCCAGATCAAGGCCGCCATCGCGCGACTGGCCGAGATCGGTTAAACCCACGGACACAACGCATCAGGGTGCCATCATGATCAAACCACAGCTTACGCCGCTTGCGCAATCCTTGCCCGCCTCGGTGCCGTTCGTCGGACCGGAAACGCAGGAGCGCCAGCGCGGCGCGCCCTTTGTCGCGCGTCTGGGCGCCAACGAAAGCGCCTTTGGCCCCTCGCCCATGGCGATTGCCGCCATGCAGGAGGCGGCGGGCGCGGTCTGGATGTATGGCGACCCCGAAAGCCATGATCTGCGTCATGCCCTTGCCGCGCATCACGGTATCGCCCCTGACACGATCATGGTCGGCGAAGGCATCGACGGCCTGCTGGGGTTGCTGGTGCGGCTCTATGTCGGTCAAGGCGATGCTGTAGTGACGTCCGCTGGTGCCTATCCGACCTTCAACTACCATGTGGCTGGCTTTGGCGGCAAGCTGCATGCGGTTCCATTCAAGGGTGACCACGAAGACCCCGATGCGCTGAGCGCCAAGGCCACCGAAACACGGGCGAAGCTGATCTATATCGCCAACCCCGACAATCCGATGGGCAGCTGGCATGCGGGCCATGTGATGCAGCGGATGATCGACAGGTTGCCTGATGGCTGCATGTTGGTGCTGGACGAGGCCTATCTTGATCTTGCCCCCGCAGGCACCGCCCCCGCAATTGATACGACGGCCGAAAACGTGATCCGGATGCGGACCTTTTCCAAGGCGCACGGGCTTGCGGGCGCGCGGGTGGGGTATGCGATTGGCGCACCCGAGATCATCGACGGCTTCAACAAGGTGCGCAACCATTTCGGCATGTCGCGGATCGGGCAGGCGGGCGCGCTGGCCGCTTTGCAAGATACGGACTGGCTGGATCATGTCCGCGAACAGGTGGGGATTGCCCGCCAACGGATCAACGATATTGCCACGCAGAACGGGCTGAACGCCCTACCGTCTGCGACAAATTTCGTGACGATCGACTGCGGGCAGGATGGCGCGTTCGCACGCGCCGTGCTGGGCGCACTTGTCGAACGGGGTATCTTTGTGCGGATGCCCTTTGTGGCGCCACAAGACCGCTGCATCCGCGTCAGCTGCGGTACGCCTGCGCAACTTGATGCTTTTGCAGCGGCACTGCCGGTTGCCTTGGAGATTGCAAACAGGCCAGAACACGAAAAATTAGGGTGATTTTAGAATAAACCTGATTAAGATTTCTGCATCAGCAGGGACCAAGTGATGCAGCAACACCCGACACGGCGCGCGCCAGATTATACCGATGCGTTTCTCGTCAGTTTTGGCGTTCTCTTGTTCATGGGTCTGTGGATGATTACCGCCCTGCTTGGGTTTGTCTGGGCCGTTGGTCTGGCATATGGGTTCAACAGGCTGTTACGGCGTCACTCAATGAAAAACACAGGCTAGACGGTCCGCTTGGAAAAGGCGCATTTGACAGAAATGTGAGTTGCGTTCCAGTAGGTGGAACAGGCCAAGGTCTTCTTCAACATTGAGGAGAAAACCAATGCTTCGACTAATTCCTGTCCTTGTTTCTGTCACCCTGCTTGCAACCTCGGCTTCGGCACAAGAGGCAACAGTTGATCATTCCGCGCATGGTGGCGGCATGACCGGCGAAAAATCCCCCTCTACCGCCGCATTCGAACAGATCAACGCGCAAATGCATATGGACATGGCCATTGCTTTTACCGGCGACCCCGACACCGATTTCATTCGCGGCATGATCCCGCACCATGAAGCCGCAGTGGCGATGGCGCTGGTTGTGCTGGAACACGGCACCGACGCCGAGGTGCGCCAACTCGCCAATGAGGTCATCGCGGCCCAAGAGGCCGAGATTGCGTGGATGAAAGCATGGCTGGACCAGAACGGCGTTCCGGCCACCAACTAGGCGGTCGCAATCACCTGTGAGGCGGCATCCAGCGCGCCGTGACCATGCGGGA
>CAYGMX010000487.1:0-2370 GCA_964351055.1 uncultured Loktanella sp.
AGTTGCCGGAGGGTGAACATATCTTGTGGCAAGGGTCGCCAGACCCGCGCAGGCTGGCACGTGATGCCTGGGGCCTGCGCTGGGTGGCCGGCTACTTTGTCCTTCTCGCGATCTGGCGTGTTGGCGTGTCCTCCGCCGATTATCCCATGGGGATATCCCTGATGCACGGCTTGCCCTTTATCATTCTGGGCCTTGTCGCCTGCGGGATCATGTACGGCATCGCCTATATTCAGGCCCGTTCAACCGTGTACACCTTGACAAACAAGCGTGTCGCCATGCGGATCGGCGCGGCGCTCACGATGACATTGAACCTGCCTTATGTCTGTATCGGGACAGCCAAGCTTGAAGTCAGCAAATCCGGTCACGGCACACTCGCCTTCGAGACGATTGGCGACACCCGGATTTCCTATCTCATGACATGGCCCCACGTGCGCCCTTGGTACATGTCGCGGACCCAACCTGCCTTGCGCAGCATTCCCGATGCTAAAAAAGTCGCCCGTATCTTTACCGAAGCCGCAGAGACCCGGATTTCGGAGCCACGCGTCGCGCGCGTCGAAACCCACGGCAATGCCGTTGCAGCGGAGTGATCTGAAATGTCGCAACTTGTAACAATGGCAAAACTGCAAAAGCAGATGAAGCACCAAGACAAGGAAATGGTGCCCCGTTTTCTGGTGGTGTCCATGTTCGGCTTGATGATCGCTGTGACCGCAATGGTTGCCTTTGCCCAACTGACCGATATGCCAAAGCGTGGCGTCCTGATCGAGGCCCCTGTCGTGCAGTCGATCGACATTGTGATGACTGGCGACCGCAACGGTGCCTATCAGGTTCATGATACTGCGGGAAATCTGCTTGCGACGTCTTCGGATGATATGGCGGGGTTCATCGGTGTGATTGGCCGTGTGCTCGAACGGGACCGTTTTGTGAACGAAGTCGCTGGTAATCCTCCGGTACAGGTCGTGCGCCGCGAGAACGGAAATGTCTCGATCATTGACGACAGTGTTGGCGCGACCATCGAATTGATCGGTTATGGCAAGGATAATGTGGCAGCGTTCGGAAACCTGCTGAAATGAAACAGTGCGCGGGTTAGCCACCCGCGCCTAATGTGAAAGGGAACTCACATGGGACTATTTTGGAGAGAGAAAGAAACCGCACCTTGTACGGTGACGATTTCGCACCGGTTTGAAGAACTGTCCGCGCATGTCCGTCTGGACAACGGTGCTGTGATCAATCCGGGCGATACGGTGCAGGTGCAAGGCCCTGAAATCATGGCCGCCTTTGGCGAGTTGATCGAGGAAAAGCGCACTGCGGTGATTACCCGCGCCTCCAAGATCGAACAGCTTTGGACCCGCGCAACCGGCGATCTGGAGTTTATGGAGCTCTGCGAATTCTCATTCAGTGAAGAGGTGATGTCATGAACATGCATTCGTCCACCGCCGCCACAGCAGAAGAAGCAATCGCCGCCCAAGAGGCGCTGCCGCCACTGACCAATGAAGAAGCGACGCAGGTTGCGATGTCGAATACGCTGCTCACGCCGCGTTTCTATACAACCGATTTTGCAGAGATGGATGCGATTGACGTCACACCGGTGCGCAAGGACTGGGACGTTCTGATCGGCCAGATGAAAGCAGACCCGAACAAGGGCCATTTTCGCAAGAACGAAGATTGGGACAAGGTCGATTGGGACGGGATGGAACCCAAGCTGAAGGCCGAATTCATCGACTTTCTGATTTCATCCTGCACCGCCGAATTTTCAGGCTGCGTGCTGTATAAGGAAATGAAACGCCGTGGCTCGAACAAGGACATCACCGAACTGTTCCAGCTTATGGCCCGCGACGAGGCGCGCCATGCCGGGTTCATCAACGATGCGCTGCGCGAGGCTGGTATTGCGGTGAACCTTGGCTTTCTGACGCAGGCCAAGAAATACACCTATTTCCGGCCCAAGTTCATCTATTACGCCACCTATCTATCCGAAAAGATCGGCTATGCCCGTTACATCACGATCTATCGCCACCTTGAGGCGCATCCCGAAAAGCGGTTCCACCCGATTTTCAAATGGTTCTGTGAATGGTGCAATGACGAGTTTTCCCATGGCGAGGCCTTTGCGCTTCTATTGAAAACCGATCCAAAACTGACAGAGTCCTTTTCCAACAAGCTCTGGATCAAGTTCTTTCTGACGGCTGTTTTCTCGACAATGTGGGTCCGTGACCACCAGCGCCCCGAATTTCACAAGGCGCTGGGCGTTGATCCCAAATGGTACGGTCAGGAAGTGTTCCGCAAGACTTCGGAAATTTCCAAGCAGGTATTTCCGATGACGCTCGACATTGATCATCCGCGCTGGGAGCCGAACCTGAACCGCATGCAGGACGCCAA
>CAYGMX010000488.1:0-2362 GCA_964351055.1 uncultured Loktanella sp.
CGCCTATGACTGGCTGGCAGCGCGGCATAACGGGCCCATCGTCGTGCATGGCTATTCCATGGGAACGGGACTGGCCCTGTATGTCGCCGCCGAACGTCCCGTATCGGCGATCCTGCTTGATGCCCCGTTCGTGCGCATGTGCGCGTTGATGACACGGGCCTCGTGGCTTCCGGCCTGTTACATGCCCGGAGTGCAGAAATGGGATTCGGCAAAGTTGATCCCCGACCTCTCTGCGCCGGTGATGGTCCAGCACGGCACTGCGGACCAGCTGATCCACATTGAAGAGGGGATGCGCCTGACCGCATTGATGCAGGCGGCCGGATTGTCTGTTGAATTTCACGCCGTTGACGGGGCGGGCCATAACAATCTTGCGGGTCAGCGCGGATATCGCGAACGGATCAACCAGTTTCTATCCGGTGTCCTGAAACAATAAAGCCGCCCCAAAAAGGAGCGGCCGTTGTTCGGGAAAACGCGATGTCTTAGCCGTAGATCGCCTTGCTTGCGACTTTTCCGGCGTCTTCGCGGAACATGCCAAGGTCAATGGCGGTTTCAAGCGGCATGCTGGCCAGTTCGTGCTTGAGACGGCTAAAGGCGACGCGCTTTTGAACAGCGGTGCGAACTGAGTTTAGGACATTCATGTGCGTGCTCCTTCTTGGCTAACGCGGTTTGTGTGTTGACTCATACCTAACAATGCCGCGCCGCGGCACAACCGACAGTTAGCGCTAGCAGGTATGCGCCAAGGGCATAGCGAAGCGCGGCATTGCTTTCAGAACGATTGCTGATTGTGCAGGATGGTTTGCAATCCGGGTGTCGCGGAAATGACGGTCTGTACGGCTTCAATAGCGCCTGGCACGGACCAATGGGCGACATCAACCACATAGAGCCGGTTGTCAGGTGTCAGCGTGGGGCAGGCGATCTGGCACAAGGGCGACACGCTCGACACGTATTGGATTGACGAATTTGCGAAATAGCGCGCCAGTTCCATATCCAGCGCAAAATCTTCGGCATAATCTGCTTCATCGTAGTAGCTGCGCAGGTTTTCTCGGGTTTCGCTCCAGATGATCGCAAAATCAATGGCAGGTTGAAAGGCAGGTCTGGGTCCCCAGAAGTAAAGCGGGGTGCTGTCCAGCTTGAAGTCGTAAAGCCTCTGGCGCAGGGTCTCGAATGCGGCAATATCCGGCACATCCAACCCGTAGGAGTCACGTGAGAACAATGCCCCCCGCGACTGGGAATAGATGATCGCATCAATCCGGTGGGCGTTCTGCCTGATCCAGCCGTGCCAGTGTGCTTCGAATTGCCGGCAGAAAGCGCCACCATCGACCTGCCACGCGAAATTGCACCCGTTTCCTGTCAGTTGAACAAAGTTGCGGTCCGGATAGGCTGCTGTCAGGCCGACAAAGATATCGGCTGCATGGCTGTCACCTAAAACGACAACAACGCGGTCTGCATCCGCGGCAATACAGTCGTCAAAAACCGAAAAATAGACCTTGGCGGAGTTGTCACTGGCATTGCATGTCCACTCCCGCGTTGCATCTGCGCGTTCATTGATACGCATGCGCAATTCTTCGAGCATCTCCGCCATTTCCGCCTCGAAACGGCCGGGGTAGCCGTTTGCGCGATGAACTTGCCAGCTTGTCACGATGAGGAAAACGGCCACAACCGCGCTAGACCAAACCACCATGCGGGACGAAACAACAAACTGGCCTTCCGATTTGCGGCGAAATGGGGTCTCGACGATATGATACATTGCCGCGCCAACAGCCAGAATGGCGACCAGCAGGACAAGGACCTCTGGTACCGATTCAGCGGGGCGAAAAAGAAACAGAAGGAAGACAGAGATCGGCCAGTGCACAAGATAGACCGAATAGCTGATGCGCCCGATGTAGCTGAGCGGGGCAAGCGCGATGACGCGGTTCATGACAGCACCCGGCCCCGCAAAAATCATCAGCGCCGTTGCAAAGGCAGGAATTACGGCGTTCAGCCCGGGGAAAGGGTCTGTCTCTTGCAGGTTTGTCGCCACAAAGAATACAAGCACCAGACCCGACAGCGATGACAGCTCGCTGATTGCCCGGTTGCGGGCCTGCCATCCTGTGACTGCCAGAATGCCACCAAGTGCGAATTCATACATGCGAAAGGGTGTCAGAAAGAATGCAGCCGAAGGCCGCACACCCACCAAGGCCTGACTGGCAGCCAGACTGCAAAAGGCCAGCAGGCAAATACCGATCAACAGACTGTTTCGTGACAACAACCGCGCAGCGAACACCAACAGGGCGGGCCAGATCAGATAGAACTGTTCTTCCACGGCAAGCGACCATGTGTGCAGCAGCGGCTTGAAGTCTGCAGCAAGATCGAAATAGGCAGT